>NZ_JACJEY010000199.1:0-348 GCF_014164295.1 Pseudoalteromonas sp. SG43-7 | reverse complement strand
AATTTACCGTGGGTGAATAATATCTATTAGATCACAGCGGACAGGTAGATTCAAGGTTAGAAAACAATCAAGCCGAATATGTAAAATCAGTTCCTAGAAAGAGTAATTCTACAGCCTCAACGCCCCGCTTAGGGGCAGATTATTGCTGGCTATAATAACAAGCGAAGCGCAGGGTGCGTATTCTCATGACTTTGATCACCGATTCTCATCAGCTTTGATCACCTGATTTATCATTTTGTAGAGCCGTTTTTAAATTAGCTTAACTGATCATCATCAGTCAATTTATTTAACTGTTTTCGTATCGATTCTCCTTTTAAGTTCAACTTAATTGAACCATGAATTAGCCTA
>NZ_JACJEY010000198.1:0-371 GCF_014164295.1 Pseudoalteromonas sp. SG43-7 | reverse complement strand
GCTTTTTACTAGCTTGACTAGGCTTATCGCAAGTTAATACGTCCTTCATCGCCTCCAACTGCCAAGGCATCCACCGTGTACGCTTAGTCACTTAACCATACAACCCAAACGGGTCTTGCTTGGTCTTTGTTACTTATGCTGCCTTGCTATCAATTTTTGCTTGGTTACATAACACGTTATGCGCCCAGCGACAAAAATATCAGCGGCGTTGCCTAAGCACCAAATCCACGTCGCAATACTAAACAATAAAGTTTAGTCATACGTTAGTGACAGTTTAACTTCGCCAGAAGTTAATATTGAATACTAAAGTAGATACCAATCAACAAACAAAACGTTCATTAAATGGCACTGAATGATACTGCTATCATTCT
>NZ_JACJEY010000197.1:0-373 GCF_014164295.1 Pseudoalteromonas sp. SG43-7 | reverse complement strand
GGCTGTTCAAGCTGTTGCTTGAGTGCTTGCTTTATACCGGATAACTTGAGTAGTTGAAGTTGCTGGTTAATGGTGTCTATCATGTTTGCATTCCTTAATGGTAATAATCTGTGCCACGTATGTTGCTATGTGTAATTGGCTTTTCTGGCTCTGTTTGCTGTGTGGGTAACGGTTGTTGATCCAACCCTTTCTTCAGCATCTGCTTTATTGATTTAAGTGTGGTCGTATTCATTATGATTGCGCGATAGCACGCTTGCTCAAGCCGCTCTTTTGAATAGATTTTAGCTAAACTTAACACCCCTAAACAGGCGCGATAAGCGTGCTCGGGGTGACGCCGTCCACTGAGCTGTAACTCAACAACTTGGTGGGTATA
>NZ_JACJEY010000196.1:0-377 GCF_014164295.1 Pseudoalteromonas sp. SG43-7 | reverse complement strand
ATGTATTCAAGGTTCGCTTCGCTATTAAACCCACTGTCTGCGGTGAACTTAATCGTTTGTTCGTCTGTTGATTTGTCGGTATTCAATTTATCAAGCTGCTGCTTTAATTGCTTAACTGCTGGCTGCAGGGTTTGCTGCTCGCCCACCGAGCCCCATGCCTGTGCTTGCAGTATAACTTGATGTTTATCGTCATTTATCGCTATCCCGTTGTAGCCTTGGATTGTACCTTTTGACGTGGTCATTTTCGCGCTATCAGGGTCGGTAATATTACTTTTAATAGGCTTGCCTTTGCTGCCCGTTTTTTCCTCGTGGGTCGCTAAGAACTCCGTGATTTTATCTGCACTTTTATCCAGCTTTTCTTTTTGCTTTAAATCCTG
>NZ_JACJEY010000195.1:0-382 GCF_014164295.1 Pseudoalteromonas sp. SG43-7 | reverse complement strand
CGTGCCTTAGCACACAGTTTAGTGTGCCGACTTAGCTCAGCTGGTAGAGCAACTGACTTGTAATCAGTAGGTCAACCGTTCGACTCGGTTAGTCGGCACCATTTATTTAAATTAAATGTTTTAAACATTTAATTAGCACTGTTTAAGTGCCTCGATAGCTCAGTCGGTAGAGCAGAGGATTGAAAATCCTCGTGTCCGTGGTTCGATTCCGCGTCGAGGCACCATTTATCCAAAGTTATCAATCTTTAAAATTGAAACGTGCCTTAGCACACAGTTTAGTGTGCCGACTTAGCTCAGCTGGTAGAGCAACTGACTTGTAATCAGTAGGTCAACCGTTCGACTCGGTTAGTCGGCACCATTTATTTAAATTAAATGTTTTAAA
>NZ_JACJEY010000194.1:0-418 GCF_014164295.1 Pseudoalteromonas sp. SG43-7 | reverse complement strand
GCTGTTTCAGCTAAGGCTTTATCTTTACGATTAAGCTCTTTTTGCAGCTGTTTTATTTCTTGCTTTAACTGTTTACTGTCTGATTTAGCTAGTTTCGTTGTAGGTCCTTGGGCAAAGTCGTGCTTCCACTGCTTAATATGATGCGGATAAAGCCCTTTACTACGACAGTATTCATTAATCGCTGCTTCATCTAAATGGCCACAGTCAATAATCGCGCTGAGTCTTTCTTCTAAACGCCAGTCTTGTGGTCGTTTTTCTGCTGTCATTTGGCTACCCGTCTGGTGTGTTTCAAGTTGATGTTTCTTTGCGAGTGCTATCCAGCGTTGTAACGTTGAATAACCGACACCTAAATCATCTGCAATATCTTCTAGACGAACATCATCACATTGAGATAATGCTTTTTCAACCGCTTGAACTT
>NZ_JACJEY010000193.1:0-420 GCF_014164295.1 Pseudoalteromonas sp. SG43-7 | reverse complement strand
GTGGTTTATAATCGGCGGATCTACGCAGCGTGCTTAGGCACATCAGAGCGGGTCATTAGCTCAGTTGGTAGAGCAGTGGACTTTTAATCCATTGGTCGATGGTTCAAGTCCATCATGACCCACCATTCTTTATTCGTTGAATAGTAGAGTGGTTATAATCGGCGGATCTACGCAGCGTGCTTAGGCACACCAGAGCGGGTCATTAGCTCAGTTGGTAGAGCAGTGGACTTTTAATCCATTGGTCGATGGTTCAAGTCCATCATGACCCACCATTCTTTATTCGTTGAATAATAGGGTGGTTTATAATCGGCGGATCTACGCAGCGTGCTTAGGCACATCAGAGCGGGTCATTAGCTCAGTTGGTAGAGCAGTGGACTTTTAATCCATTGGTCGATGGTTCAAGTCCATCATGACCCACCA
>NZ_JACJEY010000192.1:0-424 GCF_014164295.1 Pseudoalteromonas sp. SG43-7 | reverse complement strand
TTTATTCCACGCTTGCGAAACCTGTTCGACTATTTCTTCATAACCACTAAACACACGATTAGATAAACAGTGTTGCCGTATCCAACTCCATACTTGCTCTATTGGATTTAACTCCGGGGAGTAAGCCGGAAGTTTTATTAGCGTGACATTATTGAATGGTTTTACAGTATCAATAGTATGCTAACCAGCGCCATCAACGATCACGACGGCATGACGTCCTGCCTCCGTGGCTTTTGATATTAATTCCATGTGTTACGTCATGACGTCTTTATTGACGATAGGGCTGATCAGCGCTTCTGTTATACCAATCGACTTAAATATTTAACCATTCTAGCGAGCTAAATAAAGTGCTAACTGCGTTATAATTTATTCAAGTATAACAACTACATGTCGAAACTTACGCCTTGTTATCACTGTATTTATC
>NZ_JACJEY010000191.1:0-425 GCF_014164295.1 Pseudoalteromonas sp. SG43-7 | reverse complement strand
GGTACATCCCACTGGTCATCAAACTTAATTAAAGTCACGAATATATCATTACCTTCATCCGTTGAACCCGATACAACCATATAATCTATTTCACCTGTTGTTGCACAACCGCCTAGTAATACAGCAAACAAGCTAATAAGAAGTAATTTTATGATTTTGTCCATAATCTATATCCATTTAAGTTCAAGCTGCCCTTGAGGAATAGCTTAGTTACTTATTCTTACGCCACTGTGCTTGCCCAGAGCCAAGCTCGTGTAATACACGGCCTGTTCTATTTCTGTCAGATCGTGCATTTGATAACCATACTTTTATCTCGCCACTATCCCCCATGCCAACAATTAAATAAGGCCTGATATTTTCTTCTACTTCTCCTGTGCTTATCCATGCATAAGCAGGTAAATTTTTAGCTAATTTATAACCATTTT
>NZ_JACJEY010000190.1:0-428 GCF_014164295.1 Pseudoalteromonas sp. SG43-7 | reverse complement strand
GTAACGCCATTATTAAGGTAGTTTGAAACCCATTTATTGACACTGCCGCGCGCTGTATTTAGCCGCTTAGCAATATTCGTTCTGTTTTCACCCTCAAAGAATAATGAAACAGCAAGCAGGCGTATGCGCTTTCTTGCATTAGGCTCTTTACGTGATAAAGCTAAAAGTTGCTTGGGTTTTTCTAAGTTCAATTTAGTAAAAGTAGATAAGTATCAGTGTGCTAATTAGATCACATAATTTGGCAGATTGGTATAAGTTCAATTTAGTAAAAGTAGATAAGTATCAGTGTGTTAATTAGATCACATAATACCAATCTGCATAAAGATTAAGTCAATTTTATCCAGTCTCTAGAGCATATGCTTTTAACCGTATCAGGAACAGAAATGAATTTATTCCACGCTTGCGAAACCTGTTCGACTATTTCTTCA
>NZ_JACJEY010000018.1:0-83155 GCF_014164295.1 Pseudoalteromonas sp. SG43-7 | reverse complement strand
TAAAGCGCTAACTGCGTTATAATTTTTTCAAGTAGAACAACTACATGTCAAAATTTACGCCTTGTTATCACTGTATTTATCTGTCGCTATAAATGGTCAGTAACTTAACACGATTGGTATAATTCGCTATGATAATCATATTTTTAATAAAATGAGAATTCTTAACTGATTTCACCGCTAATCGCATATTTTAATACCCAATGCTTTACCGGTCCGGTTTTATTTGCCATTTTCAAAAACTGACTGCGTGCCCACTGCAATGGAGTTAGTTGATTAGAAAAACCAAAATAACAAGCGTCCATCATACTCATCATTAACAAATTTGCTTTGCGTCTAGTTTGCTCATATTGTTTAAGATATTGTGCAGCACCTATATCGTCTGCATTTTTTAATATATCAGCAAGTGCTACGACATCTTGAAAACCTAAGTTAACCCCTTGCCCAGCGAGCGGATTAATCGTATGCGCTGCATCACCAACCAGCACGATACGGCCATCTGAATAGCTGTTGGCATGTTGGCGGGCTAACGGAAATACAGCATGCTCTATGATATCAAAGTCCCCAGCTAAGGGCGGGAAATGTGCAAGCAGTTGCTGTTTTAATTCGCCTGCTGAGAGCTGCTGCCATTGCTTTAACTGCTTTGCATCGTGGTAACAAATTAAATTGGCGTATGGCGCCTGCATAGGTAAAAAAGCTACCGGACCTGTGGGCTTAAACTGCTGCCATGTTTTTACTTGTTGCGCAGCGTCTAGTTTTATTAATACTCCCATACAATGCTGACCATATTGCCAACCCGTAACACCAATACCGGCCTGTTGACGTAATAACGATTGCCCACCATCTGCAGCAACAACTAAATCAGCTGTATATTGCTGCTCACCATAATGCAATGTCACTTGCTGTTCGCTTTGCTCAATTGCGGACAATGATTGAGGTGTTTCAATCACTTCGATATTGTGCTGTGCAAACTGTTGCCAGATACTCGCTTGAATTAAATTATTTTCAATTAAGTGGCCTAAATGAGTGGTATTAATATCGTGACAATCAAACAAAAGGTTATCGCCCGTTCGTTCAAACGCTTCGAGCTGTTGGTATGGGGCATGTCGATGCACTCGTAAAATAGGCATAGCGCCTAAGTCATCTAATAAGTTTTCTGAAAAACGATTGATAGCAGATACACGAATATCAACTTTTTCACTTGCCAATACAGCATCAGCATCAATTATCTGCTGCTCAATCACTGTTACTTGGCATCCTTGTTTAGCGAGTTTAACTGCTGTGGCTGCACCAACCATGCCGCCGCCAACAACAACAACCTTGTTTTTCATCATTTTTAGTCACTAATTTGGTTATTTTCAGTGCGCTTGATTGTATCGTACTTCTGTTTGCAAGTGCGAGTGAGTTTCATCTTAATCAACCATAAAACGCACTTTGTTTGACTTCAATTCACAAACATAAAAACTATACTTGGATCTAGACGGGTATCCAGCTAAAATACGCGTCCTTTAAGTAAGCGAAAGTGCCGCTTATCCTGTTTAGCGCACAACCGTGCCACTACCGAATTGAAAACGAGGCTATATTTCAATGAGTAAAAAGCTGCATATTAAAACCTGGGGTTGTCAGATGAATGAATACGACTCTCAGAAAATGGCTGATCTTCTCGATGCAACCAACGGCTACCAGTTAACTGATGAAGCTGGGGATGCAGATGTTATCCTACTCAATACCTGTTCAATTCGCGAAAAAGCGCAGGAAAAAGTATTCCATCAACTAGGCCGTTGGAAATTACTCAAAGATGACAAACCCGATCTGATCATCGGTGTTGGTGGCTGTGTTGCGTCACAAGAGGGCGATTCAATTCGCCAACGCGCACCATTTGTTGACGTTATTTTTGGCCCTCAAACATTGCACCGTTTACCTGAAATGATCAAACAAGTGCAAGGTAACAAAGGCAGCTCTGTGGTTGATATTTCATTCCCAGAGATTGAAAAGTTTGACCGTTTACCAGAGCCAAAAGCAGACGGTCCTTCTGCATTTGTATCTATTATGGAAGGGTGCTCTAAATACTGTACCTTCTGCGTAGTACCTTACACGCGCGGTGAAGAAGTCAGCCGCCCGCTTGATGATGTATTATTAGAAATTGCTCAACTTGCAGAGCAAAATGTTCGTGAAGTAAACCTACTAGGTCAAAACGTAAATGCTTATCGCGGCGAAACTCACGATGGTGAAATTTGTTACTTCTCAGATTTAATTCGTTATGTTGCAGCTATCGACGGGATTGACCGTATTCGCTACACCACGTCGCACCCGGTAGAGTTTACACCAGACATCATTGACGCTTATGCCGACGTACCTGAATTAGTCGATCACTTACATTTACCAGTACAAAGCGGTTCGGATCGTATTCTTAATTTAATGAAACGTGGTCACACTGCTATTGAGTACAAATCAACGATTCGTAAATTACGTAAAATTCGCCCTAATTTAAGTATGTCGTCAGATTTTATCATTGGTTTCCCAGGTGAAAGCGCCGCTGACTTTGAAGCGACGATGAACCTTATCAATGATATTGGTTTCGATATGAGCTTTAGCTTTATCTACAGCGCACGCCCGGGTACGCCAGCGGCTGATTTGCCTGATGATGTCAGCGAGCAAGAAAAGAAAGAGCGTTTATACCTACTACAAAACCGTATTACTCAAATGGCGCAACAGATCAGTCGTCAAATGTTTGATACTGAACAACGCATCCTAGTTGAAGGTCCATCCAAGAAAAATCCGATGGAGCTACGTGGCCGTACTGAAAACAACCGCGTAGTAAACTTTATTGGCCCACACACAGTGATCGGTCAGTTTGTTGATGTACGTATAACTGAGGCACTGCCAAACTCTTTACGCGGTGACTTAATTCGTACAGAATCCCAAATGAACTTACGCCGTGCGGTTTCTCCTGCTGATATTTTAAGTAAAGCAGCACAACCAGAGCCGCAAGCCACCCCTGATGAATTAGGTGTTGCAACTTTCGTTCCTTAGGCGAAACTTACTGTGCCAGCCTCGCTGGCACATCAAAACAGGAAGCAATTTTGAGTAATCAATTAAAAAAATTAGAGATTTATTTAGAACCCTCCGACAACAAACGTCTTTCATCTTTATGTGGCCCGTTTGACGAAAACATCAAACACATTGAACGCCGCTTAGGTGTTGAAATTACTCATCGCGATAACTATTTTAAAATCACCGGTAAAACCACCAGCGCGTTTGCAGCGATGGAAATCCTCAAAGACTTATATGTCGAAACTCAGCCAGTACGCGGTGTTATTACTGAAATTGAAGCAAATACCGTACATTTAGCCATTAGTGAGTCAAATGCATTAGAGCAAGATGAGCTAAACGAATATGGCAAAGAGGTGATGATCAAAACTCGTCGTGGCGTAATAAAACCACGTAACGACAATCAAGGTCATTATGTATCGAATATATTTCGTCACGATATCACCTTTGGTATAGGGCCTGCTGGCACAGGTAAAACCTACCTAGCTGTCGCCGCAGCAGTTGATGCTTTAGAGCGTCAAGAAATACGGCGTATTTTATTGACCCGCCCCGCTGTTGAAGCAGGTGAAAAACTGGGTTTTTTACCAGGTGATTTAAGTCAGAAAATCGACCCATACCTGCGCCCATTGTACGATGCCTTATTTGAAATGCTCGGCTTTGAAAAAGTCGAAAAGCTGATGGAACAAAATGTCATTGAAGTCGCTCCACTTGCCTTTATGCGTGGTCGCACACTTAACGATGCCTTTATTATTTTAGATGAAAGCCAAAATACCACGGTTGAACAAATGAAAATGTTCTTAACCCGAATTGGTTTTAATTCAAAAGCAGTGATCACTGGCGACATTACCCAAGTAGATTTACCCCGTGGTGCGCGCTCAGGGCTTCGTAACGCCATTGAAGTACTTAGCGATGTAGACGAAATAAGCTTTAACTTCTTCCAATCACAGGACGTGGTACGCCACCCTGTCGTGGCACGTATTGTTGAAGCCTACGAACGTAACGATGAAGCAGAACGACTCAAACGCGCCGAAAAACAACGTGCTAAAGACTTGCTCGCAAACCAAGAGCAAGCGCAACCTTCGACTAAAGAGTGATGCCGTGAACACTGAACTTGATTTACAAATAGCCTGCGAGTTTGATAACTTGCCTAGTCTTGAGCAGTTTGCGCTGTGGGCTAATAAAGTGCTTAGTCAATACCGTGATGAATCAGAGCTGAGTATTGTTATTGCTGATGAAGAGCAAAGCCAACAACTCAATAATGACTACCGTGGTAAAGATAAACCAACCAATGTGTTGTCGTTTGAATTTGAAGCGCCAGCAGGTATAGAGCTACCTTTGGTGGGTGATTTAGTTATTTGCCCAGCCATAGTGTTAGCTGAATCAATAGAGCAAGAAAAGTCATTTCATGACCATTTTGCCCATATGGTGATCCACGGATGCTTGCATTTACTTGGATTTGACCATATAAAGGATGAAGATGCGACAGAAATGGAAAGCATTGAAAAGCAATTGCTTGCCGAATTAGGCATAGCAGACCCATATCGGGACGATATTTAAATTTACGGAGCAAGTAGACGCAATGAGCGACGATAACTCGCAGACTAGCCAGGGTTCTTCTGGCAAGACCTGGTTGGGTAGAATTACCCAAATGTTGCAAGGGGAACCCCAGAATAGAGAAGAGCTGGCTGAAGTAATTGCCGATGCGCAAGTTCGGGATGTCATTGATCCTGAAACCAAAGAGATGATCGAAGGTGTGCTCGGTGTGTCAGAGTTAAAAGTGCGAGATATTATGATCCCGCGCTCACAAATGATCACGCTCGAAGTGGAAGCGCCACTAGAAGAACTCATTCCAATGATGGTCGATTCAACGCATTCACGTTTTCCAGTGGTGTGTGAAGATAAAGACCACATTGAAGGCATTTTACTAGCAAAAGATCTATTACCACTGATCCTCAATAAAGATGATCTACTGCCATCATTACGTGATTATTTACGCCCAGCCGTTGTTGTGCCTGAAAGTAAGCGTGTTGATACGCTACTTAATGAGTTTCGCCAACAGCGTTACCATATGGCGTTAGTAATTGATGAATACGGCGGTGTATCTGGTTTAGTAACCATAGAAGATATTCTTGAGCTCATCGTCGGTGAAATTGAAGATGAACACGACGAAGAAGAGCAACTAGATATTCGTCAACTTGCAAAGCATGTGTTTGTTGTTCAAGCACTTACTCCTGTTGATGATTTTAACGAATATTTTAAAACTGGCTACAGCACGCAAGACGCTGATACCATCGGTGGTACTGTTTTACACGCCTTTGGGCATATGCCTGGCCGTGGTGAAATAATTGATATAGATGGCTTACAATTTAAAGTAACCAATGCCGATAATCGTCGATTATTGCAATTACAGGTTACAGTGCCAAAGGCTGATGATAACGACAGTGAAGACACTTCTGACTAACTGCCTGCATTTAGCAAAAGATAAAAAAGCATGGCTCGCACTGGTTGCGGGCCTCTTTTTAACCTTGTGTTATGCCCCTTTTGAGATTTGGCCCCTCACGTTCGCCTGTTTAGCATTAGCGATATACAGTACCCACACACATAATTCTGGGCAGCAATATGGCAAACTAGCCAGTAAACGCGCCGCCAAATATGGTTTTATATTTGGCCTCGGTTGGTTTGGCGCAGGTATCAGTTGGGTGCATGTCTCCATTGCCACCTTCGGCGGTATGCCACTGGTAGCCTCAGTGTTACTGATGGTGCTGTTATGTGCTTATTTAGCTATCTACCCGGCTTTAGCCTTTATGTTTGCCACACGCTTTGCCAGCGGCCCTAGTAGCTACGGTTTATTATTACTCTCAGGCTTTGCTGTCACCGAATACTTACGCGGTGTGGTACTCACCGGCTTCCCTTGGCTAAGCTTTGGTTATACTCAAACCGATAGCCCACTTAATCTACTCGCTCCAGTAATTGGTGAGTTTGGCTTAACCCTTGTATGTATCGCGATTGGTTTTGCGCTCTATCGCCTGCTGTTTATTAGAGACTTTAAAGCCACAGCAGCCACTGTAATTAGCATCGCTGTACTATTCGCTATTACTCACTACACGCGCAATAACAGTTACAGTGATAAAACGATTAGCGCCTTACTGGTACAAGGTAATATCAAACAGCATCTGCGCTTTGACCCGAGTGAATTTTGGACCACAATGAGTAAGTACCAAGATATGACTCGACCGCACTGGGATGCCGACTTAATCGTTTGGCCAGAAGCTGCAGTGCCTGAAATAGAAGCACTTGCAGATAGCTATTTAGCAGGCTTAGATAGCGCAGCCTCATTTAACAATACCGCACTCATTACGGGTATTGTTGACTATCAGCGCGACACTAAAGCAATCTTCAACACATTAATTGTACTTGGTAATAAAGAGCAGGGTGACGAACATGGTCATTATCAATACTTAGGTAAAAACCGTTACCAAAAACACCAATTACTTCCCATTGGTGAGTTTGTGCCATTTGAAGATATATTGCGCCCTATCGCCCCTTTATTTGATTTACCTATGTCATCATTTTCTCGCGGCGACCAAGTTCAAAATAACTTACGTGCTAATGGCTTAAATATATTACCGGCTATTTGCTACGAAATCGCTTTTGCTGATTTAGTGCGTGGTAATTACCACAATGATTCGGATATTTTATTTACTGTAAGTAATGATGCCTGGTTTGGTGCCTCCCACGGCCCCCACCAGCACATGCAAATAGCCCGTATGCGCGCCCTTGAATTACAACGCCCGCTTATTCGTGTGACCAACAATGGCATCAGCGGCGTATACGACCCAATCAGTCAAATTCAAGTCAGCATGCCACAATTTGAAGCCGACACCCTTAAAGTCAATATCAAGCTAATCCAAGGCGACAGCATCTATAGTCAATACGGTAACTTGCCTGTGTGGTTATTTATTTTTAGCATTACAATCGCAGCATTAATCGTAAAATTTAAATATAAAGATAATCATCGTTAAATATATTCACTAAAAGTAATCACATAATTGATATATTTCATCTACATCAATTGTCGTAAATATAATAACAAGGAAGTCGTATGTTATGGATTAACACCCTATGCAAACAATCAATTACACAGCACATGGTCAGAGTCAGGCATTTTATTCTGTTCGTATTGATGGTTACTATCCCCTCCTTGGGTTTAGCCGCTCAATATGAAGTCAGTTCCAAGGATGAGTTACAAGCTCAATATCAGTTATTACTAGAGTTAAAAGCTGAAAATGCTGTTTCAGAGAATGTGTATACTGAAAAATCTACTTTTTTACATCAACAAGCGCAAACTAACTTTCATTTTGACTTAGACAGTGGAACATACACCTCCGACATACCGATTGGTAATGCCCATCAAATTAGCAAACAACCTTCACCAATATCTGACACCGAGCAGCGTATTGATAGTTTCACTACCGCGCTATATGCTATTTCAGCTTTGTTATTATTGGCCTTAATTGGCAAAATCATGTCGTATTTCCCACCATTACTCAACGAACTTTTGATTTACGGCGCGTCCATCATTTCGCTCATTTTTTTCCACTACGAATATTGGCTACTGGTTGCAGGATTCTCTTTAGGCAGCATTGTTAGCTATTCGGTGCTAAGTCGCATTAGTGACGATAAAGAAGAAGCTAAATGGGTAGGTTGGCCATTAGCTATTACATTCGCAGCGCTGGCCTTAATATTTGATAACAGCATCTTTGGGTTTTGCAGTGTATTAGCCTTGTTATCAACTTTTGGTTTTATGATATTAGTTGCTCCAGGTAGAGTAACCGTCGGCAGCCAAGATGAACGCGTTGCACAATCTGTTTATTTAACTGCGCTTAGTTTTACGTTAACTCTATTAGCTTGGTTAGTATTTTATACCGATTGGTTCGCGCCTTTACTCGAACTAAGGCAGCCTCTACAATCTTTTGAACTTGGTATGCTCACGTTACTGCCACTTGCTTATTTTTCAGGGATCTCCCAACTTAGCTTTTTCTTATTAAAAGAAAAACCTTGGCTACGCTTTAGCGCTGAGCTTATCGGTTTAATTAGTGAAATAGCAGTGGTCACAATTGCGCTGTTATATAAACTTGATACCATGTTTTGGATAGGCGCATTATTTTTGATGTGGAACTTTCTGGACAAGTTTTATCGTCTGATTTATAAACATGTTAGCTATGTTTCAGCGTGTACACTATTCGCGCTGTTTTTTGCCGGCATTAGCGCACTCATAAAATCAAATATCGATGCTATTATGCCTTATTTAGAGTTTTTAGGACTGTGAACCTCACTAAATGCCCTATTTTTCATAAATAGGGCATGCTCTGTATATTAATCCTTTCTATAAAACTTACTTAGAGTCTAACTATCTATTTAACAATCGCTTTAACTGTCTCTTCATTTATTAGCTGATTTATACTGCCTTTAATAACCACAGTTGCTGATATTTTATCTTGAATGGCTTGGCGGTTCGGATCCCAATAAACTTGTAAAAAACCTAGTAACCCAGTTGCAAACCCTGCGCCGTAGCCACCGTATCGGCCAAACGCATCCCATAAACTTAAATCTTCGCCACTAAGTGCGACAACTCGGATATTGCATACTTTTTTACCCGGTGTTTGGCCACGCCAAAGCAGCGAAAATAATGTAAAATATACAGCAGCCCAACCAAAGCCAAGACCTAAATCTTGAATGATTCCTTTGCCCCACTGTAAAATACTATTCACAGGTGCAGCTTTAACAGGTGCGTCTTCAGGTGCAGAAGTCTGCTCATCAGCTTCAACCATTACTTTCAATAATAATCGGGCAACCTGATCGTTATCAGATTCATCTATTTCAGCCAATTGTGGCACTTGAGTAACTAAATTAGCAAGCGCATTGCTTTGACAAGCCTGATCGCAATTTTGACTTGGTGCTGTTTGCATTAAATAAGTATTTATCTGTTGTTTTTCCTCTGCATTTAATGGTGTTTCGCGTTTAATTCTTATCCCTTGAATCGCAGTATCATCCTCAAAAAAATCGATTGCGATTGCAAGCACTGAGAGTGAACTTATAAATAATATACTGGCAGCAGTTATTTTTAATACTCTTCGCCAAACAGTCGACATTGTTGGTAAGTATTTTTGCGCTGTGCCTTTATAAAAAGCCATTGCAGCTACAAATGCGATTACAGCAGCACTGATCTTAGCCGCGAGAAAAATTAGCGCTACATCGATTACCATCGCGAGCGCGCGGCGAGTCGGTGAAGCAAGTGGCAGTCCCAATAATGCTTGATCTATTTTAAATGCATAGGGCGTAATAACTTCCTTAGTTTCAGCAGCTGTTAATGCTAATTGTTCTATTTGTTTCGCTTTCATTTACGCCTTTGTCCTTAAAATTAAATAGGTATCTTTATTTAGATTGTTATTGAGAGCAGCCTATAGCTCAAACCATCAAAGCTAGATTATCTATAAATGGTTTATTTTCTTCATTTATCACACGAATTATTTCTTTGTGTAAACGTTTTTTGTGCTCAGCAAAAATGGCGCGCTTTTTATCAAATGTAGCGGCAAACGCCATTGCGTCCGCTAATAGGCTATCTTGGTCTGTTGAGGCTTTTTCTATAACGTGATCAATTGCAAGTTCTGCTCCAGAGACGCGACGCCCTGTCAGTTTCATTTCGTTAAAGCGATAGTAAGGGATCGCTTTTTTCACAAAAGCAATCATGCCGGGTAAAAATGGGATCGATAAATCCACTTCAGGGAAGCAAAAAAAGCCGCGATCGCCGCGCATAAATCTAAAGTCACACGCGCACGCTAAAATTGCACCGTTACCAAAAGCATGACCATTAATGGCAGCGATCACTGGCATAGGAAAAAGCAGTAAGGTTTTAAATACATCGTCCATATCGTACATAAAACCACGTATTTCATCGGCCTTTTTTGCTTGCATAGCAGGTAACAACCAATCAGTATCAATGCCTAAACTCCAACACTTATCATCATTTGAGGTGATCACTAGCGCTTTGTGGTTTTGGTTTTCAACAACCTCTGCTAACGCTTGTTTTAGTTGATGTGCAAAATGTGGATTTTGGCGGTTTTCGCCGTTTGTTAAGGTTAAAACCGCAACGTTATGTTGGGTGGTTAAGGAGATGATACTCATAAAGTCCCTCTTCAATTTTATAGTTTTTTAAAAAGATTATTGCTCGTTTGAACGCAGACCGATGTTTAGTTTATCTGTTTAATTACAAACCATTGAGCCTGTAATAAAACAGTTTAAATTCATCATCTTTCATTTCATTTACATTGTGTCACATATTAGCAATTTATATATTTCAGTCTTATTGCATATTAGATACTACCTATATACTAATAATAATTAAAATACTTATGAAAAAGTTAACAATTGTATTGCTCTTACTTCTATTGTTATCAGGCTGCGCGAATTCGGCTAAAAATGATCTCGCAATATTAAAGAATCGCACGGTATGTTGTATTAACTTAAACGATATTACATTCGTAGCGCAACAAACAAAGCAGTTTATTCATTTTGATTTGAAAAAGCAGCCTGTAAGACTTTTTAACGATGCGAAAAGCCCATTTATTGCAATTGAAAAACCTAGCGACAGTCGTTTTGCTCAAGTTTTTAGCTACGCTAATGGCGTATTTATTCAAAATGCAACGCTTGTCTATCCTCAGTTATTGCTTTTGGATAAGTCAAAACAGATTATTAAACACCTAAAACCCTATGAAGCATGGCAAAATGGTTTACCAACAACCTTAGGTTTGGATGGTAACCTGTACTACAAAACACAGTTTACTCTGCCAAGCGAGGCAAAATACCTAATTTTTTATACTGATAGCGGTTTGAATAATAAAAAAACTACGATCAACTGGCGTTCGCAAGTTGGAGGTAGCGAATATAGATACCTGACCCTCACCTCGTTCGCTAAAATCGGAATCAAATTACTTTAACTTAACACTCATTTTCAGGAATTATTATGAGATATATTTATACTATTTTTATCCTTATAACATTAAGTGGGTGTAACTCTTCACCCAATTACATGAATACAGCACAACTAAAATCAAACCATCAGATACTTGGGATTGGTGGTTTTTATGTTGAAGAAGAGCTCAGTTATTTTGAACAACAGTTGGCAGATCATTATAAAAAACCTATAAAAAAAGCACTTGAAGATCGCGGATTTCAAGTAGTTGATGCCAGCGAGGTTTATGATGTTTATTATCAGTTATTAGACAATGCTGATAATTTGTACGACCCTCTTACAGGTCAGGAAAATGAAAACCTACGTAATGAAATCTGGAAAAAAGCCCTTGCTAAAACAAAAGCTAAATTAGGTATAAGTGCGTTTGTATTTGCGGGCGTAGATACTGTTAGAGCAGAATTTACTAACAGTATTCTATTAGGACATGTGGCAAAATGGTATGGTCAGGAAGAGTCTTACCTTGAAGGCGGCGCTGATGGTGGAGATATATTTGTATCGTTATTTCAAAACGAAGAAGGTTATGTTCCTGGGAGCCGACTATATATCCGTATTAGAGATGAACACGATACACTGTTAACAACAGGTTCTGGGGGTATTGAATTAGTTGCACAATTTAACAGCGATGAAGAAATTATTGTTAAAGATGCTGATAAATTATTTAAAGATCCTACAAAATTAGACAACGCGTTACAATTTGCACTAAAGACAATTGACACTTGGAAAACAAAAAAATGATGAAGCTTTTTTTAATCATCATGACTTTACTAAATTTAGTCGGGTGTAAACTGATTCAATATAATAGCGATCCTGAAGTGACGATTAGTGCAATCACATTAGTCAACGCACCTACCCATAGCGATCTTGCCTATATATGGTTGCCAACCTCAAATACCGGTAGCAAAGTATTATACCGAGAAGCATTTGACAATAACGTGGTCAACTTCTCAAAAAAATATAATTTGACTAACCTAAATCCGCAGGCACAAAGATTTTTTGATAGTTTTATTATGAAACAAGGCGGTGCTTTCAACACAAAAACAGGTAAACTTAACTTAGAACTAATACAAACAGCAATGCAATACACGTTTAATAACGTTAAAAGCGCATATCCAAATATTAATACTCTGTTAGTTATTCAGCCGCAAGAAACCTCAATAAAAGTTATTGATGGCACTGCTAATTGGAATGGTGTTGAGCAACATATCGTAACAATACCTCAAAAGTCAGTCGAATTTAGGCCGGTAATAAGCCTTGCCGTACAGTACTACATTCCTGATGGCAAAAATTATGACTTTGAAATTGGTCTAGATCTTCATGCCCCAGATTTAACCGATGACAGTAAATATGAACAAGTGATAAAACATATTTTATCCCCTATCGTCTTGTTAAAAAAAGAAATCTAATAGTTATCAGTCTAATAGTAAGCTATAACTTTAGCCACTATTAGACTTTTGATAAGTGATATTATAATCCCCCCCAGTTCTCACAAATAAAATTAATACTTGAGGATACTTATGCTTAATAAAGTCGCTATTGTTGTCGGTGCAACTGGCTTAGTGGGCAGTCACTTAGTTGAAGAATTAATTGTGGCAACTCATATCAGTAAAGTTATCACCCTAACGCGTCGCCCTATTAGTTATAACAGTGACAAAGTCGTTAATCATGTAGTGGACTTTAACCATTTAGCTCAACACGCTGCGCTTTTTAAAGCGGATATATTATTTTCATGTTTAGGCACGACAAAAAAAGCAGCTGGCTCTATAGCCGCTCAGCGTAAGGTTGATTTTTATTATCAGTTAAAAGTCGCTGAACTTGCTGCAAAACTCGAAGTACACCATTACTTGCTAGTATCCTCCAGTGGTGCAAATGCCAATAGTGGTAACGCATATTTACAAATGAAAGGTGAACTTGAAAATACTGTCAAAGAACTGCCATTTAAACGCATTAGTATTATTCAGCCATCGTTATTACTTGGCGAGCGTAATAACGAATTTCGTATTGGTGAAAAGCTTGGCAGTGTATTGTTACCAATTTTATGTATGCTGCCTGGTTTAAGAAAGTATCGCCCTATCACGGGCAAACAAGTTGCCATAAAAATGTGTAATATCAGTAAACAATCAGGTGATGGTGTTGAATATTTTAGATTAGATGAACTATTTAACAGTTAAAATTCAGTACATATCTTATACGTTCCTTTTCACCATAAATGGCGACCGACAAATTTAAGTACGAACTTCAGCGCAAAAAGCTATAAAAAAGCCAGCAAATGCTGGCTCAGTTTTTAATACCTATTAACCTTACTACTTACCAAACTCTGTTGGAGCTGGCGGCACAATCAAGAGTTTTTTCGGGTTCGCCTTAAGCTCTTTTAACAGCTCTTGTACGGCACGCTCAACCGACGGATCTTGCCCAGCTTGAATAAGCTCTGGACGGTCAATCACTTCGATATCTGGGCTTACGCCTTCATTTTCGATGATCCAGTTACCGTCATTATCGAGTATTCTAAAGGTAGCAGCGATCACAGAGCCACCATCCACAAGCCCTGGGTTACCAGAGATACCTATTAACCCACCCCAAGTGCGAGTGCCAATTAGTTTACCTAAACCTGCTTGGCGGAAGTAATACGGTAGTGCGTCACCGCCTGAACTTGAGTAGCCGTTGATCAGCATGGCTTTTGGTCCATCATGGGCAAACTGTGGCGTTTTAGTTGGCTCAACGCCACGACGCTTCCAGTAGTTAAGCGGTTTGCGTGCCAGCCAAGTGATCATATGCTCTGGGATAAAACCACCGCCATTGTAGCGATCATCTATGATCATTGCTTCTTTGCTAGTTTGCGGTAAAAAGTTTTTAAATAACGAACGATTACCTTCGTAATGTGTGTTTGGCAAATGTACATAACCAATACGACCGTCGGATAGTTTATCGACGTATTCAGCACGGCTATGCGTCCATTGTAAATAACGTAAGCCGGTTTCACTTGCGATTGGTTTAACTGTTACCTTCCAACTTTTTTTCAGGCTCGGGGATTTACTAAGCAATAACTCAATCGATTTACCTTGGGTGTTTTCAAGTAATTCATAAAAGTTAACCACATCTTTTACTGAACGACCATTTACCTCAACAATATAATCACCAACGCTTGCGTTAACGCCCGGCTCGTTGAGTGGTGAGCGGAAGTTCTCGTGCCAGTTTTCGCCTTTAAAGATATTTTCGATTTTTACAAAACCGGATTTATGCGCGCTAATTTCTACGCCTAATAAACCATGCTGTAAACGTGTTGCAGTTGGCATATCGCCAGAGTTGACATAAATATGCCCGGAGTTAATCTCGCCGGCAATTTCGCTTAGCACGTAATCAAGGTCGGCGCGATGTGCGATTGCATCAGCCATTGGTTGGTAGCGTTTTAAAATAGCATCCCAATCTTGGCCGTGGTGATTCTCATCGTAGAACCAATCACGTAATGTCCGCCAGCCTTCACGATACATTTGCGCCCACTCTGTTTGCGGGTCAATTTTTAGTATCATATTTTGCAAGTCTAACTGGGTGGCTTTTAAATCTTGCTCAGCGGCTGGCTTAATTACACTGTAATTATCACCTGAGCGAGCAATGATATGCTGCGCATTCGCTGATATTTTATAGCTATTAACCCCCTTCGCTACGGTGGCAATTTCGCCATCGACGGCAATAGGTATTAATTTTAGCTCACCCGCAGAGAGTGTTAATACGCCATCTTTTACAGCAGTTAAAGCACTGTAATTTCCGGCCGGAGCATTTAGAGCGACAACGCGGTCCATAAAACCATCACTTTCAATATAAGTGCTTAGCGGTTTAGCTGACTTGTCATCGTCTTTATTCGCTTTCGAGTCAACAATACTTATTTCATCAGTCAGTGGCGCATTCAGCGGTTTAATTTTGCTATTGACAGCAACAGCATAAATTCGCGTGGCATTATTAAACATGTAGTCAAATTCATAACTACTAAAAGTTAAGTTAAAGTCGCGCTCTGAAGTAAAATACAATTGCTGACCATCAGGAGAAAACGCAGGATTTCGTTCACTGCTCATATCGTCGGTCAGACGTGTAACTTGTTTGTCTTTTAAATTGTAATGCCATAATGAGGCATAACGATTTTCGTTATTTTTAACAAATACAACATCTTCACTATTAGGTGACCAAATATACGTAGTTAAGCCATCTTCTTCATACTTGGCGGTATCAATTTTATGCTGCTTGCCGGTTTTTATATCAAGCCACCATAAGGTGTGATTTAGATCTGCAAACAATAGCTTTTTGTTGTCCGGAGACCAAACAGGGTCAAAACGCCAAATAGTGCCATTAGTTGTCAGTTGTTTAACCTTGTTGTTATTAGCTCGGTCTTGGATATAAATTTCGTACTCACCACTTTCATCACTCATATACGCAATATAACGGCCATTTGGTGACCACGAAGCGGCAATTTCACGCCCTTTAGGCGTATGGCTTAAATTGCGTGTTGGGCCATTTTTAACGGGTACTGAGAACAGCTCTCCGCGGGCACTAAAAACCACACGCTTACCATCATGGGATACATCCATCGAATCAATAAAGCCAGCCACATTTTTGCTATAAGGCATGGTATATTCACGATTTCCCTGTACGTTAATAGTCAGCTTTTCTTCACGCTGCGTTGCATCGTCAAAACGGTATAAATAACCACCATTCTCATACACTATGGCATCTGGGCCTGCCGATGGCCAAAGCACATCAAAATCCGTGTGATTGGTCACTTTCACTGGTGCTTTACCGTCTTGATGCTTATATAAGTTTAAAGTGTATGCTCTGTCTGAGACATAATAAATATTATCATGCACCCAAGTAGGCTGCTGATCTGTGGCTTTATCGGTAGTTAACTGCGTAGACTTGTTGTGCTCTAAATCATAGATCCATACATCTTGTGCGCGGCCCCCTCGCGTGCGCTTCCAGGTACGAAACTCGCGATCAATTGGTGTATATACGTATTGCTTACCATCAGGCGATAACATGCCGCCACCCGTTTCAGGTATGGCCAATGGCTGCTCTAAGCCACCATCGGCAGGCACCATGTAAGGACGTCCCACACGCTTACCATAAGGTGTACGGTTTGCTCGAAACACTATATGTTTACCATCAGGCGTCCAATCAAGGACACGATAATCATAGCCACCACGAGGCGGCATCACACCAACATCGTTATAGTAAGTCAGCTGTTTTAGATCACTGCCATCGCGATTCATTACATATATTTGGCGGCTACCATTGTACTGTGCTGAAAAAGCGATCCTTTTCCCATCTGGAGAAAACTTAGGGAATGTTTCAAAACCAATGTGATCTGTTAAGCGCGTGCTGTTACCCGTTTTGATATTTGCTATATAAATATCACCGGCATAAACAAAAGTAACCGACTCTTTATGAATATCAGGGAAACGCAATAATCGCGTATCTTGAGTATCATAAGCCGCGGCCATGGGTGAGAATGTAGGCGCAACCGCAATCGCTATTGCGGTTAAAAAAGTACGTAATTTCAACTTAACCATCCTTATGTTGTTATTTTATATCATCATAACAACATAAAAATGGATTGCAGCTTTGTTCGGCAAATAACTGTAACAGAGTGTAAATAACCTGAACAATATTTATAATCAGTGTCTTAGTAATTCTCTTAATCAGAGGTCAGGTTAAATAATACTCATGAGTAATAGTTATAGTCCTCCGACTTTAGGTAGCTGCCTTTTATCAATCACTTTAAAAGTAGTTAAATCAACAAGCATTGAAAACACTTCAGCATTGTCTATAAACAACATAAACAAATTGCCTTGCTCATTAACAGCATGCTCAAGAATGCGGTCGTAGCCTGTGAGAACCTCGCTATAACCACTGCCATCAATTTTACTTAACGCAAAAGTGCTTTTATCTTCGTTGCTTAAAAGGCCGTCGTTATTTGTGTCGTTTTTAATAACATGATAGGCAATACCCGCCGCTTTTGACTGCGAATCAAATTCAGATAAATACAATGGAGAAATATCAGTGATCAACTGATCTGTCGTATCAAAAAGCCAATTTGCATAGTTTGTTTTACCATTGATAAACATCACATTTTTTGACCGTGTTGGCCTATTTTTATAATAAGAGGAACCACTAAAATTTTCTACAACTTGCCCTAACCCACGTTCGGTATCGGCTTCAACCGTTAACTTTTCAGACTCAAGCTCTATATAATAAAAGTCCGTTTCTCCTACTCTTTGCGGGTAGCCCAAACGCCACTTTTCTTCTTCGTTTTTGTCATCTGCTAAATTTAATGCCGGTGGCTCAACGTCGTTATCATTAAATACTGTTGTAACAAGTTGGACTGAAATTAACGCAGTAGCAATTAAAACCCCGACTAATAAAATAATTCCATTTAAGTTCCATACCCATTTAAAAAATTTATCTGAATTCATGCTTTCCCTATTTTTAAAAAAGTGATCAATTTATCTGAACATACGTATTATTGAGCTTATCTATAACACAAAGCTTTGCGATAAAAAATGAAAACAAACCCTACAACTAGTTTGCCCTTACTATCAGGTTCCGGCGATTTAATTCTGCACTGGCAAATAGTTAATGACTCAGTAATGGGCGGTTTATCGACCAGCCAAGCTTATGAGAAGGACAATAGCTTAATTTTTACAGGCAACGTTTCTTTTGAAAATAATGGAGGCTTTGCTTCAATACGCACAACAATAAACACTAATAAAGAAAACGCCAATCTCATATCTTTACGGTTCAAAGGAGATGGTAAAACGTATCAACTTCGCTTAAGAACGAGTCAGTACCTAGATGGGCCAGCGTTTACTGCTTCGTTTGCAACATTAAAAGATCAATGGCAAGTCGTTACATTCTCACCAACTGACTTTAGTCTTACTTACCGTGGTAAAACCTTAGAGCAGCAACCAGAGTTAACGTTCAAAGATGTACAACAATTGGGCCTTATGATCGCCAAAAAGCAGCAAGGTAATTTTAAACTTGAATTAGCGCATATTAACTTTGAGCTTAAATAGCGTAAATTAAGCTGCTATATTGGAAATATTAAAATTATTTTTTAAAATCATATTCTTCGTTACCTCGCTTTTTAAGTTCTGTGATAACCATTTCTATCATCTGTTTCTTTATTTCTGCGTGGTTGGACTTTAGCTCATTAAGTTGCTGAACTAATATATCAATTTGCTCTTGCTGTTGAGAATCTCGGTATTTTTTCGCACCAGTATGCTCAGGATCTATTTTTAAATTTTGCGCTTCGGTATTTTTTTCCAGCTGTATAAAGTTGCTATTGTGGCTTTCAAGCTTGAGATTTCGCTGAATTGGATCTTGTTTTAATTTATTAATTTGTTCTTGTAGCACGATGATCTTTTGAGCGAAATCTTCATACACTTTTTGTAAATTGTTATACTGTTCAGCAAAATTCACATCATCTTCGCTATACTCTTGCGCTTTAGCATCTAAAAACTCAGACAAAATATATTCAGGCTGTTCTGTTTGCGCTGCTTGTTCTTCAAGTCGTTTTTCGTATTTACTTTGAAACCCATGAGCTTCAGGAATAGTAATAACAGGTAAGATCTTCATATTTCATCCTTAAAATTATCCTGGTAATAATATCGGCACAAAATAATAAGACTTTAGCTTTCTTCTCCAAAAATATTACCCTTTGTTATTACCCAAATGCTAGGAAGCTACTAATGGTTAAACTCTAAAAGCAAATATTTTAGCATCAAAGACTGCAACATAACTTTGAGCCACTATAGCTATACATACTGATGACGAACGTTTGAAGCAAGTACACGTTGCAGGCATGTTCAAAACTGGCGACGTTAAAGGTCTACTCGAAGTGCTTAATAATAACTTTAATATTAGTTATGAAAGAGTCAGCCCCGATAAAATCATGTTAAAATATGCGTCGCCTCACACTACTATATAATTCGTTACAACAATAACCAGGTATATCACCATGACAACACCTTTATCGTCGGGCAAGATTAATAGCCCGAATCACTCTTTATCAACAAACACCGATTCTCTACTTTACGTTATATTTATATCTGGCGTTGCAGCAATTGGTGGCTTTTTATTTGGCTTTGACTCCGGGGTTATCAACGGAACTGTGTCGGCGCTTGGCAAAACATTTAACTCAAGCAGCGTCGCAACAGGGTTTAATGTTGCGTCGGTTTTACTGGGTTGTGCTCTTGGTGCGCTGATTGCGGGCCCGCTTGCTGATAAATTTGGTCGCCGCTCAATTATGATCATCACTGCAGTAATATTTGCCATTAGCGCGTTTGGTTCAGGCATTGCAGACAGCTCCGCTGAATTTATTTTTTATCGTCTATTTGGTGGTCTCGGTATTGGCGCTGCATCTGTATTGGCACCCGCTTACATTGCTGAAGTCGCACCTGCGGCTTTGCGTGGACGATTAGCAACACTGCAACAATTAGCGATTGTACTTGGCTTATTTGCTGCTTTTTTAAGTAATTACCTGATCGCTTCGGCGGCAAACGGCGCTGAAGGTATTTTTATTCTTGAGCTGGCGGCTTGGCGCTGGATGTTTTGGGCAGAACTTGTACCTGCAGGATTATTTCTGTTGGGAGTATTATTTATACCAGAGTCGCCGCGTTATTTAGTTGCCCAAGGCCAATTAGAAAAAGCCAAAGCTGTATTTAAAAAAATATCCAATGATGATGCCCAATCACAAATAAACGATGTTAAGCAGTCACTTCATGGCGATAAAAAACCAAGTATTCGTGACTTATTTATTGACGGTAAAAAGAAAATACACCCAATCGTATGGGTTGGTATCGCTTTGTCTGTTTTTCAGCAATTTGTAGGCATTAATGTGGTCTTTTATTACGGCTCTGAGCTTTGGCAAGCAGCGGGTTTTGATGAATCACAATCTTTATTCATCAATGTATTAGCGGGTACTACCAATATTTTATCTACTTTTATAGCAATTGCGCTTATCGATAAAGTAGGCAGAAAACCATTATTACTAGTAGGTAGTATTGGTATGTTTATTAGTTTAAGTGCATTAACTTATACCTTTGGTAGCGCAGGCCTCGATGCGGCAGGTAAACTTGCATTAACTGACAGTATGGGCACGTTTGCACTTATCATGGCTAATCTCTTTGTGGTATTTTTTGGCTTAAGCTGGGGACCTGTTGTATGGGTACTATTAGGCGAAATGTTCAATAATCGTATTCGAGGGGCTGCTTTAGCTGTTGCAGCAAGTGCGCAATGGCTTGCCAACTTTACAATTACCATGACCTTCCCGATTATGCTCGGTAGTATTGGTTTAGCTGGTGCCTATGGGTTTTATGCTATTTCGGCCTTTATTAGCGTATTTTTTATTGTTAAATATATAAAAGAAACACGTGGTATCAAGCTAGAAGCCATGTAAAAGTTGTTTAAAATGGCGAATGTATTTATTTCGCCATTTTTTCAACTAAGACTCTACTTTAAGTAATTCAACTTCAAATATAAGTAAAGAGGCTGGAGGAATACTGCCAACACGTTTTTCACCGTAAGCTAATTGATGAGGGATATAAAAGGTGTATTTATCGCCTTCACTCATCAGTTGCAAACCTTCAGTCCAGCCTTTTATTACCTGATTTAAACCAAAACTGATTGGGCTATTACGCTCAACAGAACTGTCAAATACACTGCCATCTAGCAAAGTACCGTGATAATGCACATTCACCATGCTAGTTGGGCTTGGTCTTGCCTCACTACCACTGCTGCTAACAACTTTATATTGCAGACCAGATGCGGTCTCAATAACCCCTTCAACCTTGCTGTTTGCCACTAAAAAGTCGGCTTCGATTTGCGCATTAGCGACCGCTTGTTGCTTTACTTTTTTGCTATTTTGAAAAATCAAAAAGCATAAAATGGCGATAATAATCGCCAAAATAATGTTGATCATGATTATTCTTTCTCGTGTTCTTTTTCGTCGTTATCGCCATTAACGATATCTGCAATTTCACTTAAACGGGCTAAGGCAATGCCGTTAACTGAGTTTTCAGGATATTGCCCGTCGCTCAACTCGCCTGCTGCAATATCCATCAGTAAATTAAGCGCTTGGTCAACCGTTTCAACTGCATAAATATGAAACTTGCCAAGCTCTACTGCATTGAGGATCTCGTCATCAAGCACTAAGTTTACTTGATTTGATTTAGGAATTATTACTCCTTGCGCAGACGTTAAACCACGCATTTTGCAAAGCTTAAAAAACCCTTCAATTTTTTCGTTTACACCGCCAATGGCTTGCACGTCACCGTGCTGGTTAATTGAACCAGTCAGTGCAATTGACTGGCTAATAGGTAAGCTAGTAATTGCAGAAATAAGCGCACACAACTCAGCTAATGACGCACTGTCGCCATCAATGTAGCCATAACTTTGTTCAATGGCGATATTAGCACTGAGCGTTAAACTAAATTGCTGCGCATATTTATTACCTAAATAGCCCGTCAGTAGCATGACACCTTTGGAGTGAATGGCTTTACCCAGCTCAGCTTCGCGCTCAACGTCAATTACCCCATCCGCACCAGCGTAAACCGTGGCGGTGATCCGTGCCGGAGTACCAAAAGAAGTATCGCCAATGTGTAATACTGTTAAACCGTTTACTTTACCTACAGCATGACCGTCGGTGGCAATTAAGGTATGCCCTTCTTTGATATCGCTGAGCATATTTTCGCTAATTTGCCCAGTACGATATTGCTTGCCTTCAATCGCTTCATCAATATGATGGGCATCAATTAAAGTTAAGTTATCTTGCTTGGTATAAAAGCTGGCTTCTGCCACTAGCTCTAACACATCAGCAAAACGAGCTGAAAGCTTATTGTGATGTTCTGCTTGGCGGTAGCTAAATTTCAGTAATCGTGCCATCGCTGACTCAGTTAGACTACACTTTAGCGTCAGCTCACAGTACTCAATCACTTTAGTGATAAATTGATACTGTAATTTATCACTGCTTGGCAGGTAATAATCAAAATCGGCTAACACTCTAAACAGCTCAGCAAACTCTTCGTCATATTCACCGATGGTGTAATACAACTCACGCGAGCCGAGTAAAATAATTTTTACATCAAGCGGGATCAACTGTGGACGCAAGGTAAAGCTACTGCCAACAGCACTATCTTGATACGGTAAATCATTTTTGATTTGATGAGTTTTTAATGACAGCTTTAAACCATCCCACACTTGTGGATTAGCCATCACTTTTTCAGCGTCCATAATCAAATAACCACCGTTAGCGCGATGCAGTGCCCCCGGCTGAATCGATCGATAACTGGTGATCAATGAGCCTTGTGAAGTAGCATATTCAATTTTGCCAAAAATATTACCAAAGGTAGGATTTGGCTCATACACCACAGGGGCAGCATCACCTTCTTTAAATTCAACTAAAATATTAGGTGCAAAAAAGTCGGTAAGCATCCCTTTACGGTCAAAATCTTCTTTGTTTTCGTCGCTAACATCTTCATCATCGAGCCACTCAAGTACCGCATCAATAATTTCCACGCGGATGTCTTTTAGATAGCGTAATACTCCAATGTGCGCAGCATATTTATGTTCAAGATCTTTTAGTAATGGCTTAGTAGCCAGCTCTGCAGTGGATTTTTTTAAATTACGGAGTTTTTCAGATGATTCACGTTTCCAACGAGGCAACTCAATCAGTGCCTCAATGAGTGCATCTTCGAGTTTTTCAATTACTTCATAAAATTGTTCACGCAATTCATCATCAAGCTCAGCAAATTCAGCATCGCTTAGTTGTTTGCCATCAATCAGCGGGGCAAATCCAACCACACTTTTTTCTTCAATTAAGGCAACACTTTGCTCAAGCGCGGCAATTTCCACAGCAGTAATTGCGCTATCGTAAGCGTCGTTAAATTCACGGTCGATTTTTTTCTTTTTACGCTGGTACGCTGGGTTATCAAACGCTGCAGGAAAGGTGTCGAGTACTTCATCAATAAATGAGTCAATATCATCAGCTAACTGTTTACTTTGACCTGCTTGTAAAAACATTGCGATAGGCTCGCGGTGGTCGTCATAATTATTAACGTATAACCACTCATTTGGTGTTGGCCGGCCTTTGCTGTGTGCTTGAAGTTTATCTTTGACTAAGGTAAACCGACCATGCGCGGCCTCCCCCATTACATACACATTGTAACCAGGTAATTCCATCCCTAACGAGAAATCAAGCGCACTTTGCGCCCGCTGTTGACCGATGAAAGTCAAGGTTTCAGGATATGGATTGTTCATGCACGTTTGTACATGATTAAGTGAAATTGTCGGCGCAAGGGCCGACACAGATAAAGGCAGCAGTTTCTTCGTCATTCTAACTTCTTTTTATACCAACATATTCGTTGATTTTGTAAGGTGGCATCAGTGCACTAAAAGGCACTGTTCACTAACTATTTAAGGTTGTAGTGCCTTGCGGCTAAAGTAGATACCATCACATTGCGAACACGCTGTAATTTGCGTAGCGTGGTAAATATCATAACTATATTGGCAATTCTTACATACTAATGTGCCCATGGCTATCCATTCGCCTTGGTGATATACCCCATTGTGCTTAAAATCTTGATTTAATGCTTGCCACTCAAGTTGAGTTTTGTCTTCGATATGTGAAAGTTCAAACCACAAAGACTCTTTAAGCTCTTGCCATGCAAGGGAACCATAGTGTTGATCGTGCTCTTGGATGTGTTCAATATCGCGCTTTAAATATTCACTGTATAAAGTTAATTTTTCTTGTCCTAAATCTTTTAGCGCTTGTTCAGATTCAATAAACTTATCCATCGCATCTTTTAGCTCATGATCTTTTACGTCTTTTAACCATGTGCTCAAATCTGTTAACCACGTCTTATAATCAGCCATTGTTTACTCCTTCAGAACTGTGTTTAGCGAACCTATACCTTACACAAGTATAGGTTAACCTGCCCTGAAAACTAATTTCATATAAAATCCACTGATTTGACGCTGTGATTAGTGCTTTTTTTGGGGTATCCTAACGGCAATTTTTTATTAGTTTGCAAGAAGTCTGGAACCGTAGATGCAAGAGCAATATAACCCGCAAGACATAGAGTCAAAAGTCCAAGCCTACTGGGAAGAAAACCAAGTATTTAAAGCCACTGAAGACGAGAGCAAAGAAAAGTATTATTGCCTTTCTATGTTCCCTTACCCAAGCGGCCGACTCCACATGGGTCATGTGCGTAACTACACGATTGGTGATGTTGTTTCTCGTTTCCAACGCTTGCAAGGCAAAAACGTAATGCAACCTATGGGTTGGGACGCGTTTGGTCTACCGGCTGAAAATGCGGCAATTAAAAATAAAACTGCGCCAGCAAAATGGACCTACGAGAACATCGATTACATGCGTACCCAACTTAAGCAATTAGGTTTTGGTTATGACTGGGATCGTGAGATCGCAACTTGCCATCCAGAATATTACAAATGGGAACAGTGGTTCTTCACTAAGCTTTACGAAAAAGGCCTAGTGTACAAAAAAATGTCAACGGTAAACTGGGATCCAGTAGACCAAACAGTACTTGCTAACGAGCAAGTTATTGATGGTCGCGGTTGGCGTTCAGGTGCTGTAGTTGAACAAAAAGAAATTCCACAGTGGTTTATTAAAATCACTGACTACGCGCAAGAGCTACTTGACGACTTAGACAAGTTAGAAGATTGGCCAGAGCAAGTTAAAACCATGCAGCGCAACTGGATTGGTCGCTCTGAAGGGTTAGATATTGAGTTTAAACGCACCGATAACAACGAAACATTCAGCGTTTATACCACTCGCCCTGATACCTTTATGGGTGTGACTTATGTTGCTGTTGCAGGCGGACACCCTATCGCACAAGAAGCAGCTAAAAATAGCGACGCTGTGGCACGCTTTGTTGATGAATGCAAAAACACCAAAGTAGCTGAAGCTGATATGGCGACGATGGAGAAAAAAGGCATCGCAACGGGCTTTTTTGCTACTCACCCACTTACCGGTGAGCAAGTACCAATTTGGGTTGCCAACTTTGTATTAATGCATTATGGCTCAGGTGCTGTAATGGCCGTACCCGCGCACGACCAACGGGACTTTGAATTTGCTACCGCTTACGGTTTAGACATCAAACAAGTCATTGCACCTGTCGCAGGTTCAGATCTTGAAGTAAACCTAAATGAAGCGGCATTCACTGAAAAAGGTGTGCTGGTAAATTCAGCTGAATTTGATGGCCTTGATTTTGATGGCGCATTTAAGGCTATTGCCGACAAACTTGAAGCACTGGGTGTTGGTGAGCGTAAAGTAAACTTCCGTTTACGTGATTGGGGTGTTAGCCGTCAGCGTTATTGGGGTTCACCAATCCCAATGTTAAGCGATGAAAACGGTAACGAACTTGCTGCGACTGAAGATATGCTGCCGGTGCGCTTACCAGAAGACGTGGTAATGAACGGTGTAACATCGCCAATCAAAGCAGATCCACAATGGGCTAAAACCACAGTTAATGGCGCACCTGCGTTTCATGAAACTGACACTTTTGATACGTTTATGGAATCATCTTGGTACTACGCACGTTACTGTAGTCCACGCCATGACAAAGGTATGCTAGATCCAGCTGCGGCAAACTACTGGTTACCAGTAAACCAATACATTGGTGGTATTGAGCACGCTATTTTACATTTATTGTATTCGCGCTTTTTCCATAAATTATTACGTGATTTTGGCTTAGTTAATTCAGATGAGCCATTTGACCGCTTATTATGCCAAGGCATGGTACTTGCCGAAACATTTTATCGTAAAGATGAAAAAGGTGGCGACATTTGGATTTCCCCTAGTGATGTAAATACTGAAACCGACGACAAAGGCCGCGTGACTAAAGCATGGCATAAAGTTGACGGCGAGCCAGTATTCTCATCAGGCATGAGCAAAATGTCTAAATCAAAAAATAACGGTATCGACCCGCAACAAGTTATCGCTCAATACGGCGCTGATACGGTACGTTTATTTATGATGTTTACCGCACCACCAGAGCAAACGCTTGAATGGTCTGATTCAGGTGTTGAAGGGGCACATCGTTTCATTAAACGTGTATGGAAATATGCGGTTGATGTAAACACTGTTGGTTTCCAAGCATTAGACAAATCAGCATTAAACAACGAGCAAAAAGTGCTTCGTCGTGAGCTGCACAAAGCAATTGCAAAAGTGACTGATGATGTTGAACGTCGTCAAACATTCAACACTGCCATTGCGGCAATCATGGAAATCTCAAACAAATTGTTAAAAGCACCTTTAGCTGACAAACAAGATGTAGCGATTGCCAACGAAGCGCTTGAAGCGCTGCTAATTATGCTTGCACCAATTACGCCGCATTTGTCACATCAATTGTGGCAAGAATTGGGTAAAGAAGGCGATATTTTAGATGCGTCTTGGCCCGTAGTTGATGAGTCTGCCCTTGTTGAAGATGAAAAACTGATCATCGTGCAAGTTAACGGTAAACTACGCGCAAAATTAACGGTGCCAGCTGATGCTACTAAAGAGCAAGTAGAAGCACTAGCATTTGCTGAACCTAACGTATCTAAGTTCACTGATGGCGTAACAATCCGTAAGGTTATTTACGTACCAGGTAAACTACTTAACGTGGTTGCTAACTAATTATGGCTGCTATTCATGCCATTAAAAACGGACTAGCCTTAGCGCTAGTCTGTTTTTTGTTATCTAGCTGCGGCTTTCACCTTAAAAAAGCCTCAAGTCTGCCTGATGACTTGGCCACCTTAACTTTAAACGGTGATGATGAAAAATCAGCGTTATTTGCGATGCTTGGCAAAGAACTCACATTGAGCAAAGTTGAGTTACTCGACACGCCTAAGAAAAACGTCGCTCAGCTGTATTTATATAAAGATCGTCTTGAACGTCAAACCTTATCATTATTTAAAAATGGTCAGGTTGCCGAGTACGAGTTAGCTTATAGTGTTCGCTACTTACTCAAGCGCCCTGGCAAAGAAGCAATTGAACAACGTTTTGAGCTTTATCGTAATTATCAAGACGACCCTGATAACGCTTTAGCAAAAGCAAAAGAGTTAGAGTTGCTATTGAATGAAATTCGCATGCAAGCTAGTCGTCGTATTGTTAGAGAGCTGTCGCAACTATAATGCGCTGTTATGCGAATCAATTACCCAATGAATTAAAAAAAGGCTTACAGCCTTTTTATTTAGTATTTGGTGAAGAACCCTTTCAAGTAGCACAATGCGCTCAACAAATTCGTCAGATTGCGAAACAGCAAGGTTTTGATGAGGTTGTTAAATTTACCTTAATGCCCGGTTTTGATTGGCAAGAGCTAATAGCGCAATATCAAAGTATGTCGTTATTTAGTGCTCGTACTTTAATCGAGCTAGACCTTAATTTTCAAAAGCCAGGTATTGTTGGTAGCCAAACGTTTAAACAGCTCGTAGCACTAAACAACCCCGACACCGTACTTATTGTAAAAGGGGCCAAGGCCAGTCAAGATATTCAGCGCAGTGCTTGGTTTAAGTCGTTAGATAAACTGGGCGTATTTGTACCCTGCTACCCCCTGACCGGCAATCATTTAAGCCGTTGGCTTGATGAGCAGTGCCAGCGCTTAAAAATCAATATGCAAGCAGATGCCAAACGCACCCTAATTGATGCTACTGAAGGTAATTTGTTAGCGTGTTTTCAAGAGCTCGAAAAGCTGTCGTTATTGCATGGCACTGCTATGATCGATCAACAGCAGGTTTTACAAGGCCTACTTAATCAAGCCAAGTTTGATATTTTTGATTTAAGTGATGCACTGCTACAAGGTAATAGTCACCAAGCAATTAAAGTATTAAATAAACTCGCTGGCGATAACACTGAAGCTGTGAGTATCTTATGGACCATTACTAAAGAAGCAAATACCTTACTAAGCCTACAATTAGGCTTACAACAAGGTGAACAACTGGCAACGCTATTTAAACAAAAAGCCATCTGGAAAAATCAGCAAGGGCCGATTCAACAAGCACTTAATCGTTTGTCGATACATACTTTAGAGCAAATCACCCAGTTGCTCGCACAATTTGATGCCAGTTATAAGCAAGGTAATTTAGTCAAACCGTATCAAGCATTAGCACATATTTGTTTAGTATTTTGCCAACCATTGACGTTTCCTTTGCCTGCGCATCCGCTCTACTAATTATTAGGCGTTTATGATGATTGCACTGTTTGGTGGGACTTTTGACCCCGTTCATTTAGGCCATATCAATATGGCTAAGCATTGTGTCGAGCATTTCAATTTAACAACTTTATACTTTATGCCATGTGCGATCCCAGCTCATAAAGCAGCTCCGGGAATAAGCACGCAGCATCGCATCACAATGCTCAATGCTGCGATTGCACCTTACCCATATTTTCAACTCGATTTACGCGAACTCAATCGCAGTGGCCCGTCATATTCATTATTAAGCCTGCAAGAGATCCGCATACAATTTCCAGATCAACCATTATTATTTTTAATTGGCATGGATTCGTTTAATAACTTAGATAAATGGTTTGAGTGGCAAACAATTACTCAGCTTTGTCATATTGTGGTATTTCAACGCCCGGGCCTAAAATGCACTGCCCATGGCGAGTTACTCGCATACCAACAAGCCGCAGAATGTAGTAATAGCGCAGAGCTTACAACGCAAGCTGGTGGAAAATTATATTTTTTAGCTGGCGAAGAAATGGCTATTGCCTCAAGCGATATTCGCAAGGCGATTAAAAATGCCATAGATTACAATGAACTTCTTCCTACTGGCGTGAGTCAGTATATTCAATCACAGCAACTTTATCTAAGTGATGAATAAATACCAGTTGCGTGATAAAATAACAGCTATTCACTTTTAAATGAGATAACACCTTGGATACGAAACAACTACTCGCCTTTGCAATAGACAAAATTGACGATATGAAAGCACGTGATGTGGTTAATATTGATGTAAGCGCAAGCTCAGACATCACCGATTTTATGGTCGTGTGCTCTGGTACTTCGAAACGTCATGTATTGTCAATTGCTGATCATTTAGCAAAAGAAGCTCGTCACGCAGGTCAAGAGCCTCTAGGTTATGAAGGCCAAAGCGATGGTGAATGGGCACTGGTTGATTTAGGCGATGTAATCGTACACGTAATGCAAGATCAAGCACGTAGCTATTACGACCTCGAAAAACTATGGAGCTAATTGCTCACTAATTTTACTAGAGCTTGGATGTAACACGTGAAAATACAGATGATTGCCGTTGGCACCAAAATGCCAGCGTGGGTAGAAACGGGTTTTGCACAATATCAGCGCCGCTTTCCAAAAGATATGGCGCTGGAGTTAATTGAAATTCCCGCAGGTAAACGTGGTAAAAATGCAGATATTAAACGTATTTTGCATATTGAAGGCGAAAAAACCTTAGCCGCTATCCCTAAAGGCAATCGTATTGTTACGCTTGAGGTAACAGGCAAAGCGCTTGATACTCACCAATTAGCAAAAGACATGGAGAAGTGGCAACTGGATGGCCGCGATGTAAGTTTGCTAATTGGCGGCCCTGAAGGCTTAGCACCAGAATGTATTGCTGCCTCAGAGCAAAAATGGTCATTATCAAATTTGACCCTACCACATCCATTGGTGCGTATTATTGTTGCTGAAAGTCTATATAGAGGCTGGAGCTTAAACAATAACCACCCGTATCATCGCGAGTAACATTTACTCATGCGCAAACACAGACCCACAATTAGAGACCACTCAGCAGAAGCTAACCTATTTGCTCGTCGCGCCTTTGTGGGGTTTGTATTTGTTACTATTTTAGTCGCGGTTTTACTTTCCAATTTATATACCATTCAAGTTGATGATCACCAAGATTATCAAACACGTTCTAACGACAATCGCATTAAAGTTATTCCTATTGCTCCTAACCGAGGCCTTATTTATGACCGCAATGGTGTGTTGCTTGCTGAAAATAAACCGGTTTATAATTTAGAAGTCATTCCTGAAGAAGTTGACGATCTTGATGCATCACTGTCAGCACTGACACAATTTATTGATATCTCAGAGCAACAAAAAAACGATTTTCTTGATGATATAAAGCATAACCGTCGCTTTAAGAGCCAAGTATTAAAAGCACGTTTAAACGAACAAGAAGTAGCGCGCTTTTCAGTTAATCAGTATAAATTCCCTGGGTTTAGTATCGAAGCACGTTTGGCACGCTACTACCCGTTTGCAGACACCCTAACTCATGCGTTAGGTTACGTCGCTAAACTCAATAAAAAAGAACTGGCTCAGCTCGAATCACAAGAGCAAGGTACTAATTACCGTGCAACCCATGATATTGGTAAACTCGGTATTGAGAAATATTATGAACAACTGCTGCATGGCCAAGTAGGCTCGCAGCGGGTTGAAGTCAATAATCGTGGTCGTGTCATTCGAACCTTAAGCATGACTCCTCCGCAACCAGGTAATGATTTAGTGCTCACCCTTGATGTTGGCTTGCAGCAGATTGCCCAACATGCACTTAAAGATATGCGTGGCGCTGTAGTCGTCATGGACGCTAAAGACGGTGGCGTGTTAGCGCTGTATTCTAATCCCAGTTATGATCCGAACTTATTTGTTCACGGTATTAGCAGTAAAAACTATAAAGCCCTATTAAACCCTGACCGACCTCTTATAAATAGAACCACACAAGGACGTTATGCACCAGCATCGACGGTAAAACCTCACATGGCAGTTCTTGCTCTTGAAGAAGGTCTCGTTACCGAGCAAACGTCAATGTGGGATCCTGGCTTCTTTCAAATTCCGAATGTTGATCATAAATGGCGAGATTGGAAACGTTGGGGCCATGGTCATGTTGATGTTTACAAAGCCATTGAAGAGTCGTGCGATACCTACTTTTATGATGTCTCTTATCGATTAGGGATCACAAAAATCAGTGATTTTATGGCACAGTTTGGCTACGGTGATTTAACCGGCATTGATATTCATGAAGAAACCACGGCTATTTTGCCCTCAAAAGAATGGAAAGAAGGCCGTTTTAAAGAATCATGGTGGCGTGGCGATACAATCTCAGTTGGCATTGGCCAAGGTTATTGGACCGCAACCCCCCTACAAATCGCAAACGCGATGAATATATTAGTGAACCGTGGAATTAACCACCCACCACACTTAGTACAAGTTGTGAAAAAAGACGATGAAGTTACACAAATCAATAATGAAGAAAAACCCCCGATTTTTTTAAAAGAACCTCACCATTGGCAAATCGCTTTAGATGCTATGCACAACACAGTACAAAAAGCCTCTGGTACCGCTCACAAAGCATTTAAAGGAACAAATTACGATTCAGCAGGTAAAACAGGCACCGCACAAATAGTCAGTATTGCTCAAGGTGAACGCTACGATGCAAAATCCCTCAAAGAGCGTCAACGTGATAACACTATCTATGTAGGCTTTGCACCTTATGAGGATCCCAGAATCGTTGTTTCTGTTGTTCTAGAAAACAATCATGGCGGTGTGCAAATTGCTCGCCAACTAATGGATTACTACTTTGCTGCAAATCCCGTTAATCTTGCCAGGAATAACACACCATGACTACTCTACATGATGGTCGTTCAATCTGGGTGCGTATGCATCTTGACTTGCCGCTACTACTGGCATTGCTATTAATGATGGCAGGCAGTGTAACCGTTGTTTATAGCGCCAGTGGTCAAGACCCGGCAATGATGATCCGCCATATTACCAGGATGGGCGGCGCAATTTTAGGCATGCTTATTTTGGCGCAATTTTCACCAGCGACCTTAAAGCGTTTAGTTATTCCTTTATATTGTGCTGGATTACTGATGCTAGTTGCGGTGCTGTTATTTGGCGTCAGCTCCAAAGGCGCTCAGCGCTGGTTAGATTTAGGTATTACCCGTTTTCAACCTGCTGAATTAATGAAAATAGCCGTGCCTATGATGGTGGCTTGGTATATTGGCCGTAATCATTTACCGCCTAGAGCACTACACTTAGTTGTTGGTTTTACCATTGTTATGGTTCCCACACTCCTGATCAAAGAGCAGCCCGACTTAGGCACATCTATCTTAATCGCCAGTTCAGGGATATTTGTATTATTTTTGTCTGGTCTAAGCTGGCGATTAATCGGCTTTTTGAGCGCTTTGGTTGCTTTAGCTGCGTGGCCTTTTTGGCATTACGGTATGCATGACTATCAAAAACAGCGGGTACTAACTTTGTTCAATCCAGAAAGCGATCCTCTTGGCTCTGGTTACCATATTATTCAATCAAAAATAGCAATTGGCTCCGGTGGTATTGAAGGTAAAGGTTGGTTGCAAGGCACCCAATCACAATTAGAATTTTTACCCGAACGCCATACTGATTTTATCTTCTCTGTACTTAGTGAGGAGTTTGGTCTTTTTGGTGTATGTGTTTTATTATGCATGTATCTATTCATCATTGGTCGCGGTTTATATATCGCGGTTAATGCCCAAGATGCATTTGGTAAATTACTGGCAGGTGCACTGACCCTGACTTTTTTTGTTTATGTATTTGTAAATATTGGCATGGTATCAGGGTTACTGCCTGTAGTGGGTGTACCATTGCCATTAATAAGTTATGGCGGTACATCGATGGTTACCTTAATGGCTGGATTTGGCATTATTATGTCTATCGCAACTGATAAAAGGATGCTATTAAAGTAATGCGTTACTGTCTAAAGTTGTTCAGTTGTTCATGGTTAATGATTGTTTTAAGCGCTTGTAGTTCCTCAGGCATAAATCACAGTGACCGGTATAGTATGCGCCATGATTCTGCACCACTTCGCGCGCCAACTGAATTAGAAATGCAAGATGCCATAGTCACTAAAGTTACCAAAAGTGCCAGTGCTGGCCGCGCTTACACCGTTAATGGCAAAAACTATACTCCGATGCTGGATGAAACTGGCTATAGCGAAGAAGGTATCGCCTCATGGTATGGGCGCAAATTTCATGGTTACCACACCTCAAATGGCGAAATATATGATATGTTCGCGATGACTGCCGCTCATAAAACGTTACCCTTACCAAGCTTTGTAAAAGTAACCAACACCAGTAATGGCAAGTCTGTGATTGTCCGTGTAAATGATCGTGGCCCATTTCATGATGACCGCTTAATCGATTTATCCTATGCAGCAGCGTATAAACTTGGTTACTATCATCATGGTACAGCCAAGGTTAAGCTTGAGGCTATCACAATGCCTGATTCGACTGCGCGTTTGAGTTATATTCAAGTCGCTGCAGGCAGTACCTTAGAAAATATTGAAGCATTAGCGTACACCCTACGCCAGCAATATCAATTACCCACTAATATTGTGGAAAAAGATGCTATTTATAGGCTGCGTTTAGGGCCAATTAAAAATGCTGAGCAAGCTCAGCAAGTACTTGAAAAATTAAAACAGGATCAATTTCAAAACGCGTTCTTGCTTTATAGTGAATAACACCTTTAGAATGAGGTAAACGCGAATCTTTAACTTTAACCATTAATGAGTATGATGAAATCTATTAAATCCAAAATTATTAGCGGTGTGTGTAGCGTTGTTTGCTCTGCTGCCGTTTTTTCTGCGACCGCCCAAATCATCCCAGCCCCACCTCAAGTTAATGCAAAAGGTTATTTTCTTGTTGATTTTACTACAGGTAAAATTATAGCTGAAGGTGAACCTGATACTCGCCTAGCACCTGCCAGTTTAACTAAAATGATGACCAGCTATGTCATTGGTACCGAAATCAAAGCGGGTAACATTGCCCCAACCGATATGGTCACAGTGAGCGAAAAAGCGTGGGCTAAAAACTTTCCTGAATCATCAAAAATGTTTATCGAAGTCGGTAAGCAGGTCACTGTCGATGATTTAAACCACGGTATAATTATTCAATCAGGTAATGATGCCTGTGTGGCTATGGCAGAACATATTGCCGGTAGCGAAAGCGCATTTGCAGACTTAATGAATGCCCATGCTGAGAAATTAGGTATGAGTAACAGCCACTTCATTAACAGCCATGGCTTAGATACCAACGAACACTTCACAACCCCTCGAGATATGGCCACCTTAGGTGCAGCACTTATTCGTGATGTGCCTGACGAGTATGCAGTTTACGCACAAAAATCATTTACTTTTAACGGCATTAAGCAATACAACCGTAACTCACTGTTATGGGATGAAAGCTTAAACGTTGATGGTATAAAAACCGGTCATACATCGGAAGCCGGTTACAGCTTAGTAAGTTCAGCGACTAAAGATGATATGCGTTTAATCGCCGTGGTTATGGGTACTTCGAGTGAACGTGCACGTAAAGTAGAAAGTAAAAAATTACTTAACTATGGTTTTCGTTTTTTTGAAACAATCACACCTTACAAAGCCGGCGACAGTTTTGCCGAGCAACGTATTTGGATGGGTAACAAAGAAAATGTATCGTTAGGCATTTTAGTTGATACGCCGATCACTATTCCGCGTGGCCAACGTAAAAATTTAAAAGCCGACTTTAAACTTGATAAAGTTTTAGAGGCGCCATTAGCGAAAGGCTCTACCGTAGGTACTTTATCTTTACAACTTGAAGGCGAAGTAATTGCTCAGTATCCTCTGGTAACGCTTGAAGAAGTTGAAGAAGGTAGCTTCTTTAGTAAAATTTATGATTACCTACGTTTACAAATAATGTAAAACGCTACCAAATAATATAAGCGCCTTGCAAAGCAAGGCGTTTTTTTTTGCTTTAAAGATGGTAGAATGCGCCCCATATCTAACCCGCAAATAACCAGAATACCAATTGTCTTACGTAAGCGATTAATTCAATTGCTATAAAGGTCGAGAACAGGTTATCTAATCGGTTTATTGTTTAGTAAAATAGTACTAAACGCACATAAGTATGAGGAATCAACGTCGTGGCTACACCGGTAAAAAATACTAAATTTGATGAATATTTAGAATACCCTTGCCCTTTTACATTTAGAGTAATGGGGTTGGCAAACGTCAACTTAACTGACCAAATTCTAACTAAGTTACAACCTATTGCCCCTGGCGATTACGCGCCAAAAGTTAAACCTAGCAGCAAAGGTAATTATGAGTCAGTTAGCTTAGTCGTTACCGTGACCAGCGGCACTCATATTGAAGAAATTTATAACGTGATAAGTGCGATTGATGACGTACGACACATGCTTTAAACGCTAAGCGGAGTAAGCTGTGAGCGAAAATACCTTAATCGTCCGTCAACTTGGTAAACAGCGTTACATGCCAATTTGGCAACAAATGCAAAACTATACTGATGTTCGAACTGAGCATGATGCGGATGAAATATGGCTCGTTGAACATGAGCCAGTATTCACGCAAGGCCAAGCAGGTAAAGATGAACACCTACTTGCCCCTGGCGACATAGAAGTGATCAAGGTTGACCGAGGTGGTCAAGTAACCTATCACGGACCGGGCCAGCAAATGATGTACGTATTATTTAACTTACGTCGCTTGAAAATTGGCGTACGAGAATTGGTCACATGGCTTGAAGAGTGTATTATCGATACACTCAATGATTACGGTATTAAAGCCTACGCAAAAGCAGATGCCCCAGGGGTTTATGTTAACGATAGCAAAATAGCATCATTAGGACTTCGTGTTCGCCGTGGCTGCTCTTTTCATGGTCTAGCATTGAATGTAAACATGGACATGAGTCCGTTTTTACGTATCAACCCATGTGGTTACGCCGGTATGAACATGGTGCAAACAACCGACTTGAACGGCCCAGAAAACCTTGCGCAAGCAGGTGCTGGTCTCGTAAAACATATGATTAAAAAACTTAATGCGACACAGGTTAAGTATACTGAAGGGTTTGAAAACGAATGAATAAACCAGTCAAGATGGAACCAGGGGTAAAACTACGCGACGCTGAAAAAATGGCGTTGATCCCAGTAAAAGTATTACCCACTGAAAAAAACGAAATGTTACGCAAGCCAGAGTGGCTAAAAATTCGCTTACCTAAATCAACCGAGCGGATCGACGGCATTAAACAAGCCATGCGTAAGCACGGACTGCATTCAGTGTGTGAAGAAGCCTCTTGCCCTAACTTATCAGAATGCTTTAATCACGGTACAGCAACTTTTATGATTTTAGGCGCAATTTGTACTCGTCGTTGCCCATTTTGTGATGTTGCCCATGGCCGTCCGTTAACACCAGACGCCGCAGAGCCTGAAAAGTTGGCTCTTACTATTCGCGATATGAAGTTAAGCTATGTGGTGATCACCTCTGTGGATCGTGATGATTTACGTGATGGCGGCGCACAACATTTTGCTGATTGTATTCGTGAAATTCGCAAGTATAACCCAAAAATCACCATCGAAATTTTAGTGCCTGATTTTCGTGGTCGCATGGACCGAGCGCTTGAAATCTTAATAGAAACGCCACCAGATGTATTCAATCATAACCTTGAAACTGCACCGCGTTTATATAAACTTGCGCGCCCAGGTGCTGACTACAAATGGTCATTAGAATTACTGCGTCGCTTTAAAGAAGCACACCCTGAAGTGAAAACTAAATCAGGCCTAATGGTTGGTCTTGGCGAAGAAATTAGCGAAATCGAAGAAGTACTGCGTGATTTACGCGCGCATAATGTCGATATGCTAACGGTTGGCCAATACCTACAGCCATCAAAGCATCACTTACCTGTAAAACGCTACGTGCCACCAGCAGAGTTTGACGCGCTTAAAGAGTACGCTGATGAAATTGGCTTTACTCATGCCGCATCAGGCCCATTTGTTCGTTCAAGCTACCATGCTGATCAACAAGCTGCGGGTAAAGAAGTGAAGTAATCATTTTTACAGAATTGAAAAAGCCGTTAGTAATGGATTAAATCACTAACGGCTTTTTTGTTATATTAATGGTCTTACCTTTCATGCTAAACCCTTAAAGTTAATTTTAAGAGCATTTCTTCTTAGTTGTTGTAAAAATTTTTAGCATATATTTTTCAACGTTTATTTTCGTTTCGAAGCATTGCTTCTCAATTGTGCTGAAACATTATCGTTCAACTTAAGCCAATTTGTTTCATAATCCCACGTTGCTTTAAACTCTTCGCTACTCCTTGAGCTTTCTAACATTTCTCTAAAATCAAAGACGTCCGCAAAATTACTTTCATTTACGTCATAATTACCCCAGCCTCTAGGCTCCATCTTAATATACTTTAAATAATTAGACTTAAAATCATTAACGGCAGTGACTAGCTCTTCATTACTATTTAGTTTTTCTGCAATGATTGCCTTTTCATCATCATTAAGAGAACCCGTTACTGTAAGCTCACCTGACTCATTGATAGAAATACCCCAACTTTTATTTGCTAAAGAAGGCTGTTCACTCCTTAATTCAGCCATAACGCTATCATAGGGTGAAAGCATCTTCTCAACTGCTTTAGGGACATCACCACCAGGCATATACAAATGAACTGTAGCAACGCCAATATCATACATAACCTCTTCAATAGGTCTTAATATATTGGCATCTTTATTTACAGGCTTATAGTATGTTGCATCAGGCTCTTTAAACTGCCCTTTATGATAGATGTCCTTCGCTAGGCGCTCCATTTCACTTTTTAATTGCTCTTTACTATTCACTGGCGTGTTGATTTCGACCACCGAACTGTTTGAAGTAGGTTGCAATAGTGGATATGTATCTTGCGAGTTAACTTGCATATTACGTCCTTGTTTTTTTTATAGCTAAGTTGTTATCGGCTAACTATTCTTATGCTTTAACTATTCCCCCCCAAAAAAGGAACCTACTTTATTCTTTGGCTATCAGCCAAAAACTATTTTTGCGGTTTGTAATTAATCATTAGGTCAAACGGCTTTTCCTTGAGACAATCACCCCTGTTATTTTTAAAACATGGTTCTTTATGAAACTATTAGTTAGAAACTTATCACGCACTATCACTGAACATGAAATCCGCGTACTTTTTACTGAACACGGTAAAGTAGCCGATTGTAATTTAGTACTAGATAAAGAAACCGGCCAATCGAAAGGCTTTGCCTTTGTAGAAATGCCAAACGATGCAGAAGCTGCTGTAGCAATAAAAGCATTGAATCAAAGTACTGTTGATAAAAGCAAGATCCGCGTAAAGAAAGCTGACGCTTAAACGTGTTATTTTGTTGCAAAAGGCCAGCACTCTTCGCTGGCTTTTAGCTTTTTTTCACACAACTTCTGCGCCAGTCCCTTTCACCCAACGAAATTTAATTCAGCCCCTAAATCATAGTACCCAAAATCAACTAATTGTATTTTATAAAAATATCTGCGCTTCATGGCAAAAAACTAGACAGCAAAACCGACACCCCATATAGTCACAGTATGTATCCTTAAAAACCTGCAATTATGACTCCTCTTTTTAAATCGCTCAGTGTAACTTTATTATTGGGCTTAACTGGCTGTTCAGAGCCTGCTCAAGAACAAACGACGCTTGACAATACAACCAGTGTAAATTTAAGCAATATTAAACAACATATTAAAACCCTTGCCTCAGACGAATTTGAAGGACGCGGTCCATTAACGCGCGGTGAAGTAAAAACTGTGGGTTACTTAAGTGACCAATACCAAGCGCTTGGATTAACTGGTGCATATAATAATAAGTTTTTACAGCCGGTAAAAATGGCGATGGTAACCGCTGATCAAAACATGCAATTAAAAATTGGCGACTTGAGCTTTACCGCTGGTAAAGATTTTACGGCGCGAACGAAACAATTACAGCCACTTATTGATGTTCGTAATTCAGAGGTAGTATTTGTTGGTTATGGCATTAATGCGCCCGAGTATAATTGGAATGATTATAAAAATATTGATGTAACGGGTAAAACGGTTGTTGTGTTAGTAAATGATCCTGGGTTTGCTACGCAAGACGATGCGCTATTTACCGGCAACGCTATGACCTACTACGGTCGCTGGACTTACAAATACGAAGAAGCCGCTCGCCAAGGCGCAGCCGCAGTGTTTATTGTGCATGAAACAGCGCCAGCTGCATATCCTTGGGGCGTAGTTGAAAGCTCAAATACAGGCACAAAATACACCTTAATGGATAACAACCTAAACGCATCAGAACTACCGGTAATGGGTTGGCTAACACTCGATGCAACCGAGCAGTTATTTAAATCAGCAAACTTGAGCTATCAACAATTAAAGCAACAAGCACTTAACGACGACTTTAAAGCTACTGCGCTTAATTTAACAGCGAACCTTGCATTTAAAAACGAAGTGTCACATGCTAAATCACACAATGTTGTTGCGCAATTAACGGGCAGTGAAGCGCCTGATGAATATATTGTGGTCAGCGCACATTGGGATCATTTTGGCACTAAGCAAACTGATAGCGGGCCAAAAATTTATAATGGTGCAGTTGATAATGCCTCAGGCAGTGCTGCCACAATTGAAATCGCTCGTATATTAAGTAACATGCATAAACAAAAACCGTTTAAGCGCTCGATTATTTTTGCGAACTTTACCGCCGAAGAAACAGGGTTAATTGGCTCAGAGCAATTTGCCAGTGGCGAACTTATCCCTACCAAGCAGATGGTCGCTCTGTTAAATATTGATGGTATGAATGTGCTAGATGGCACCGATTACATACTGCAATACGGCAAAGGCTTATCACAAATGGAAGACTACCTTAGCAAAGCCGCAAGCAAACAAGGCCGTCATGTAAAAATGGATCCCGTGCCACAAAACGGCCTATTCTTCCGATCAGATCACTTCTCACTAGCTAAACAAGGCGTACCTGGTTTACTGTTTATGAGTTTAGGTGATACAGATCCAGATTATATTGCTCATAAATACCATAAAGAAGCTGATGATTACTCTGCTCAGTGGTCATTAGGTGGTGTAAAACAAGACATCGAGTTAATTGTTGATATCGCATCACAATTGGCAAACAACGGTGATTGGCCAAAATGGCAAGCCGATTCAGATTTTAAAACTCGTCGCGCCCAAGACCGCGCAGAATAAATTAAGTTGAGTTGGGGTAGGCATTCATCGCCTACCCCATTTTTATTAATGCCCTTTCTTATTGCGTTGTGCGCTCAATAATAAGGTTTCGGCTTTTGCCCCTAAATACACATAAATAGCCAACGCAATCAATAGCCCTACAACCGCTAACATCATATAAATTGCCGGTAATAAATACTGCGACTGCCCCAGCGCTGCCTTAAACATCGTTAATAACGCTTCAATAGACACTGCAATTAAAATAGTTGAAATAAACCGTGTGATAGTGCGCCGCGTTGAACTGTGCCTAAAGATATCTTTATGCATTAAAATTTCTTCTTCGAGAATCGTTTTACCTAAATCAAATATTGCTAACGCGAGGGTGATAAAAATGATGATCGTAAACGGTTCGAGCGGATCATTTTCTATAGAGCGGACAAACAGTAAGCTATAAATATCACCAAACACCCTACCAAGTAAAAATAACACTAAGATAAATAAGCAACTGACAATAATGCCATAACCCGCTTTAAAAAATGGCGTCATCGTGGCGCGAGTACGATCCCCCATAATAAATTCGATTAATTGCGTTAGACATACATCAATCACTAAATAGCGATTTTCGCCATATGAAGCATGTAACGATTTTATTGCTGAAATACATAAGTGATTGGTCGCGATCGAAATATAGGGCGGCGTAAAACGAGTATGTTGCTGCTGTTGGATACCTTGAAAATACGGCCGTTCACTCAAATCCTGTGAATCGCCATGATTATTTAAGGTTTTCATATACTGACGTTTAAAGCAGACATTGTTACCTAGCTGCACGCCATTTTTATCTAGACAGTATTGTAATTCTAAAAATGGGTATTGAGCGATTAAGTAACGATTATCTTGTTGTTTTTTAACACCGTCTTCTAAGCTTGCTAGCACTGAGTCAAGTAAGTCGTGGATCACGGTTTGATATTCTTGGTAACGTTCGACGCTACTGATATAACTCATTCTTGCCATGTGTTTGCTCCTAACTGCATTATTAAAAGTAATAGCAATTACGGAACCAACTTTACAAAAACTTATAAATCAACTGGTTGCATTATCTGAAGAAGAGAAAAGATCCATTTCGCACCAACCGGGTGCAAAATAAACTGCTGGACTTACTTTTTTGCAAGCACAAAAAATGGGCTACTTAGCCCATTCTTTCATTAAATCAATTACTTTTAAATTTCATCATCAGAGTCTTGCACTTGACGTTGTGCAGCTCTAGCAATGATTTCAACATAAAACGACTCTAAGCCTTGTTTTTCAATTTCGCTGATTGAGTTGCTAATTTCAGCAACGTGCACCACTTGGGCATCTTCAGCTGTGTTACCAAATTTACAATCAAATGCCCAGTAATCAGCATCAATTGGCAACGTTTTGTTACGCTCTCTTTTCAAATACTTTTTTACTTCATGCTTTGCAGCATCTACCATGCGAGGGTATTTGATTTTCTCGTGATTCAGCGTGAATGTTTTCTTCATTACGTTCCTAATTACCTTGATTTAATGATGATGGCAATAATACCAAGTAAATTGGAAATGCCATTTGGGGTCATTATAGCAATTGCATTTAGTTTGTGGATGCTTTTTTTACACTAAAATAAATAAAATATTTTTACCGATAATTATTACAGCTTAATATCACGCTTGGGCAAGGTGTAAGGGTTGATGAAGATCTGCATTATTAAGGCTATCGTAAAATGCAGCCGCATCCATTTGCGGATGATCTAGCTGTGTTTCTTTATCTAAATGACGCTTTCGCACGACTAGTTCGCAATTATCAATCACCATTAGTGGAATATGGTTTTTATCATCTCTGATCACTAATGGTTCCGGCGCAAGGCACGAACGTAAACGAATATCTGCCATGCTGCCTTGTTGTAATAGCTGTGCATTATGTTGGCCAATGAGCATATCAAATTCATCTGGAGCCAATGCTTGCTCAGGCCCTGCCCCTAATTGTTCACGTAATTGCGCTTCAGTTGGTGTTGAAGCATGTGCATCAAATGGGGTTTTAGGGAGATGAAATTGACTAAAATCTAACACGTCATGAGAAAGCATTGCCAATAATAATGCAAACTCGCCACGACGGTGTTCTGAGACACTTTTGGCAAGACGATTGTTAAGTTGACTCTCTGTGATTAACAAATCATCGATTTGCATAGACTTTAGCCGATTGCAGTTAGTAATAGATATTTATCGGCTTTATTTAATATTTCTTTAGCTTTTTTCTTTACTTAAATGCTCACTTTGCTATTATCAGCGCCGTTGCATTGGAGGGGTTCCCGAGCGGCCAAAGGGATCAGACTGTAAATCTGACGGCTCAGCCTTCGCTGGTTCGAATCCAGCTCCCTCCACCACTTTTCTTACCGCTAAGTTAAGTGGGGCCAAATGCGACAAAATTAGTGTGGAGGGGTTCCCGAGCGGCCAAAGGGATCAGACTGTAAATCTGACGGCTCAGCCTTCGCTGGTTCGAATCCAGCTCCCTCCACCACTTTTCTTATCTATCAGCAAAACTTTATTCTCGCTAACTCATTCGACTACCCATTGTAAACTCGCACCGTGTTGCTTTAGCCATTTTGTTGCTTGCTTATAATCAGGATAAAACTCACTGACGCGCTGCCAAAATGCGGCACTGTGATTTAAATATTTCAAGTGAGCTAGTTCATGCACAATCACATAATCAATAATACTCTGCGGCGCACTGGCTAATAACAAATTAAAGGTCAATTCTCGTCGTCGATTACAACTGCCCCAACGACGCTTATAAGTATGAATGCGAATACTGCTAGGTAAAGTCTCTGCCATTTGTAGGCAATAAGCATGTACACGCATTTCAATATAATTTTCTAATTGCTCATGTAAAAAACTTTCGAGCAAGGTTTGGTACATTGGCTGCTGATGCTTAACCCGTCCAGAAAGATTTAGCTGTAACACATCTCCCTGCTGATTTTTTACTAGCTGCCATGCGCTGCGCGAGCTGACACCATAAGTCAGTATCACAGGTTGTGAAAAAACCAGTACGCGATTATCTTGTAATGGGTATTGGCGAGTATCAAGCATTTGACTTTGCTTGTTAATTTGCGCATTGATCCAGTCAGTTTTACTTAGCAGCCAGCTTTCAAGTTCCTTTTTAGCAACCCCAACAGGCGCATAAACTGTGACACTTTGTTGCTGGACTTTGATAGCGACAGTTTTGCGGCGGCGACTACGTTTTAATGTATATTCAAACAAACCTAACTCTTGTAATTGACCGACAGTCATTAAACTAATTAACAGGTCACTATAATACCTTGCAAAATAACTGCTAATCTATATCTAAGTAGAATTAAATAAAGCGATATCAAACATGCCTGATAAGCCTTGTTGTCGTTATACCTCTCCCGATGGCCATCATTGTCAAGAAACAGACATGGGTTCAGGTTTTTGTTTTTGGCATGATGCCAAATTTGATAAGTCAGGCTTAGATCTGACCCAAAAATTAGAGCGCTATGCAAAAAAGGGAGGATTATTACAGGGATTGCAATTAAAACGCGCTAACCTTAATGGGCTTAATTTGATAAAACAAGATGATGAGGATGGCTTTGATTTATCTTACAGTAATTTTTATCGTGCAACGCTCACCAACGCTCATCTGTTTAATAATAAAATAGCCCACAGTTCACTGATGAAAGCCAACTTGCACGAAGCAAGCCTGCATTACTGCAACCTACAAGATACAAATTTATTGGGTATAAAACTAAACAACACCCGTATTGATAACATTGAGCTAGGCGCTGAACTATTACAGGAAAAACAAGCTAAAGCAGCGCTTAAACATACAGATAAAAGCGCAGCCCTTGACTTATTTGAACAATCAGAAGAAATATTTCGCAATTTACGTAAAGCATCAGAACAACAAGGCTTATTTGAACTGGCGGGTAATTTCACGTACAAAGAACTGCGGATGCGTCACGCACAATATCCACGAGGTTCAAAAAAACGATTAGCCTCGAGCTGTATTGATATGTTGTGCGGGTATGGTGAAAAGCCTGAAAATGTGATCCGTTTTAGTTTGTCACTGATCATCTGCTGCGCCCTGTGTTATTTTATTTTTGGGGTGATGGATGCTGGTCGTATTATGCAGTTCAATCCGGCGGCAACATTAAGTGATAATTTATTAGCCCTACTTAATAGCTTCTATTTTAGCGTGGTTACTTTTACAACCTTAGGATATGGCGATATTACTCCGGTTGGTTTCTCCCGATTCGTTGCTGCAGTTGAAGCGTTTTGCGGGAGTTTCTCTCTGGCATTATTCGTAGTCGTATTTGTCAAACGTATGACCCGATAATTACCGATTACTTTATCTGCGAAAATAAATAGTTCAGCTAAATACCTGCTATAAAACTGGTTATAAATGATGCTATCATTGCGCACAATGAAACTTAGCGAATTGATTTTAAAAAGTTTTTGATTTTGTTAAATTTTGCAGCTAAATATGTAAACAAATAACAGGCATTTGCGCAAAATTAATTAATTGTCTTAACATATATTTCAGGTGATATTAGTTATTACTGAAATAACAGTGTATTGAGCCGTTATGCTTACCGCTTTTTTTATTACCGATCACGATCCGAGCCTTCTTATTAATGGTGTTTATGACCCATTTTTAGTCGCTCTGTCTGTTTTAACGGCTATTTTCTCTGCATTTTTTGCAACTTACATGATCGATCTGGCCAAAGAAACACGCTTCAAAAGTTATCAAAAATTAGCCAACTCAACGGCTTCCTTGGTACTTTCTGGCGGTATTTGGAGTATGCATTTTATTGGTATGTTGGCATTTTCACTGTGTACAAATATCAGCTACGACCCAACACTCACCTTTTTATCTTTCATTCCAGCATTTTTAGCCTGCCTAACTGGCGTGTCATTATTAGTAAAAAATAACGCCACTATTTTCAGTTTAATACTGCCCTCGGTACTACTCGGCGCAGGTATCGGCACTATGCATTACAGTGGTATGGCAGCAATGGAATTGAGCCCGCTGCTACGCTACGATCCATTGATGTTTGGGTTGTCAATTATCGTTGCCGTTGTACTGGCGTTTATATCTTTATATGCTCGCTTTAATATTAAAAAGCACCTCCCAACACTAAATTCTTTGCAGACGCGGTTGATCAGCGCAATCATTTTGGGTTTTGCTGTTGCAGGTATGCATTACATGGGAATGGCGGCAACACGGTTTGTTGCAACCTCGCCATTAATTGGTAATGACAGCGCCAGCTCAGAACTTACATTTGTTGCTATTAGCGTAGTGTTCGCCACCATTATTCTAACCGCGATAGTTGCTATCATTAACGGTATGGTACGCTATCGCATGTTACTTGAAGAAAAAACAGGGAATGAATCTCGCTTAGAGGCTATTTTATCGACCGCTATAGATGGCATTGTAACAATTAACAATCGCGGTATTATCTTAAGCTTTAATAACGCTGCAGAGAATATTTTCGGCTGGCATAGCACTGATGTAAAGGGTAAAAACATAAAAATGCTGATGGCAGATGATATCGCAGCCGAGCATGATGAATATCTATTAAAGGCACATCACATCGATTTAGGTAAAGTTATTGGCGTCAATCGTGATGTTCTTGCTAAACATAAACAAGGTCACCTATTTCCTATTCGCTTAGGTATTGGTGAAGCAAACCAGCCAGGACAAGAGTCAATATTTGTTGGCTTTATTACTGACTTGACTGAGCAACGCAAACTACAACAAAACCTCATAGCGAAAGAACAACAATACCGCTCGCTGATGAATAATATGCCTGGCGTGGTATTTCGCTGCCAGTTGGATAAAAGCTGGAGCATGATTTTTATTAGCCCTAGCATTAATGAAGTAACTGGCTATGTCCCATCGGAATTTATCAATCAGCATATTCAGTTTAGTGATTTGATTTTTAAAGATGATAACAAACGCATCAATAAATCGGTCGAGCAAGCGATCGCTGCTAAATCGCAATACTCAATTGAATACCGACTACGTCATCGAAGTGGCAAGCTAATTTGGGTGCTTGAGAAAGGTAGCTTTGAGTTCAACAAGCAAGGTGAAGCGATTTGGATCGACGGCGTTATTATCGATATTAGTGAACGTCGTGAATACGAAGATAAATTAAAGTTGGCGAAAATAGCCGCCGAAGATGCAGCTCAAGCCAAACAGTCATTTATGGCGAATATGAGTCACGAAATTCGCACACCGATGAATTCGATTATTGGCTTTAGTGATTTATTGATGGATACACCACTTGATCAAGACCAACAAAAGCACTTAATTATCGTAAATAATGCGGCTCGCTCGCTGTTACGGCTATTAAATGAAATATTGGATTCTGCAAAACTTGAAAAAGGTAAGCTGACCATTGAATTAGTGCATTTTAATCTTCAAGCGGTGCTTGATAGTATTATTTCTACATTTTGGTTAGAAGCAAAAAAGAAAGATCTAGAACTAACACTTACCATCAAAGAGTCTGTTCACCCTACTTATTACGGTGATCCAGACCGAATTCGCCAAGTTTTAACAAATTTAATTGGTAATGCAGTTAAGTTTACAGCTCAGGGCTCAGTGAATGTCACTGTCAGTACGACACAAAATAATTACTTATTTTTTGAAGTACAAGATACCGGTATTGGTATTGCTAAAGATCGTCTTAAAGCGGTATTTCAGCCTTTTGAACAAGCTGACGGGACTACTACACGTCGTTTTGGTGGCACTGGACTTGGTACTACTATCAGTAAGCAACTCGTTGAGCTGATGGGTGGCATAATCAACGTAGTCAGTGAAGAAGATAAAGGCAGCTGCTTTTATTTTTCATTGCCTTTAGAGGTCGGTGATGAAACCCAAGTCAATTACTTTGATAAGTTGTATACGCAATTACCTAAGCTGCGCATTTTAGTCGTTGATGACATAGCACAAAATGTTGAGCTACTACAGTTATTATTGTCGCGAGATCAGCATACGATTAGCTCTGCAAGCAACGGCTTAGAAGCGATCGCTATTTTTGAAAAACAAGATTTTGATGTCATTTTAATGGATATCCATATGCCTGAATGTGACGGTATTGCCGCGACCGAAAAAATTCGTGAAATTGAGCAACAACGACAGCTAAAAAAGACTCCGATCATTGCGCTCACCGCCAGTGTCTTACAGCAAGATAAATTAACGGCTAAAAAAGCGGGTATGAATGGCTTCGCCAATAAGCCTGTTGATATCAATCAATTGAATCAAGAGATTGCGCAAGTGCTTGGCTTTGGTTTAAATATAGAAACGCAAATTGCTCACAGTGATCCCACAGCACAGCATATTGATTTTAAAAAAGGACAGCAACTTTGGGGCAGTAAGTGTAAACAGCTGAGCGAAATACACCGTTTTTTTAAAGAGCAGCAGGCAACATGTGACATTATCTTTAATGATGGACTAAATGCCTTAAAAGATATTAATGGCACATTACATACCCTTAAAGGCTTATCTGGTAATTTAGGTTTACCGACTATGATGGCCCTACTTTCAACCTTAGAAAACAGCCAAGCCCCTGAGCAGCAGGCGCAAATAATTCAGCAATTGCAGATAGAGTTTAATGCGGTCAATGAGTTGTTAGCTAGAAAAACCAGCAGCTGTATAGCAGTGCAAAGCAGCGAAAAAAATACCCAAGTACTATCGCTCAGCGAATTTAAAATACTGTGTGAACAACTGCGTAAAGACGCAGAAAATGCAGAGCTCAATGATGAGTTGTTAGCAACATTAGCAGACAATGCCCCCGCTACTTATCAAAGTGATGTGGATGCATTAATCGAATATTTCGACCAGTTTGACTTTGACAATGCCCAGAGTACTCTTATTGCATTAATAGAGCTGCTCAATCAGGCAGCAAATTTGGAAACACACTGATGGACTTAATAACCGAACGCCCACGAATTCTTATTGTTGATGATGAACCCGCCAACCTTAAAGTCATGCGCGAAGTATTAGGGAATCAATATCGCCTCTCTTTTGCTAAATCGGGTGATGCCGCGCTCGCGTTAGTTGAAAAAGAGCCACCCAAACTCATTCTACTCGATATTATGATGCCAAATATGAGTGGTTTTGAAGTATGTCAGCTGCTTAAACAAAACCCTGCTACTGAGCATATTCCAGTCATTTTTGTGACTGCACTTGCGGATGAAAGTGATGAGTTTAAAGGTTTTGAAATTGGCGCGGTAGATTACATAACCAAGCCTATTAGTCCTGCAATCGTAAGAGCGCGTGTTAAAACTCATTTATCCCTAGTTCAGGCTGAGCAGCTAAAGTTGGCTCACGTTGATTTAGTCCATCGTTTAGGGTGCGCTGCCGAGTATAAAGACACCGATACTGGCGAGCATATTGTGCGCATGAGTAAATACAGTAAAATTTTAGCACTAGCCTATGGAATGACTGAACAACATGCTGAGCTTCTCAAACAAGCAGCACCGATGCATGACATTGGTAAAATCGGCATTCCCGATGCAATCTTGCTTAAACCAGGGAAATTAACAGCCGAAGAATTTGAACACATGAAACAGCATGCCAAAATCGGCGCTAAAATTTTAGCAAACTCGTCATCGCCGTTATTGCAGCTCGCCTATATACTTGCGATGGAGCATCATGAAAAATGGGATGGATCAGGTTATCCAAACGGTCTTAAAGGTGAGGAAATTTCGATTGAAGGACGTATTGTGGCAATCGCCGATGTATTCGATGCACTTACCTCTAAACGTCCCTATAAGCAAGCTTGGAGCGTTGATGAAGCCATAAGTCATATGCGCGAGCAAGCTGGTAAACACTTTGATCCTCAGCTTATCGCACTATTTGAAGGCCAGCTAGATGCTGTTTTAGCAGTGTACTCTGCCTACCAAAGCTAACCATATGCTAGATGTTGGCCGAGATATATGCATAGTCATGAGAGGTGATTTCATGACTATTACCACTTAAATCCTGAAAATAAACAGAGTATGTAACTTTGTGATCAGCAACCACGGTTTTAATATTTAAGTCAGCCAAATGCTTAAGCCAAGCGATAAACTGCTCTCCAGATGCGCCAAATGCAATCCCTTTACTACTGCCCTCTCGCTCAAATAACGCTAAGCGAATAGTTGCCGCAGGATCTTCTAGTGTTAAAGGCCCAGTACCCTCATCCCAAAAAGCAAGCTCTGGCACAATATTAAATCCAAGGACTGTTTTGTACCACGTGACGGCTTGCGCAAGGTTAGTCACATTTAAATGGCAATGATCGACACCAGATAAAGTAGGCATTGCCATTAGCCAATCTCCGACTTAAGTTGTTCAATAAATACCTGCATATATTCAGTACGACGCACCGCTTCTGCTTTTGCTGAAGGTGTATTCATACTCTGTGCAATATGTAATAGCTTGATGAAGAAGTGATCTAATGTATACAAGCTGTCATCCGGGCTGCGGTGGGCGCAAAATGGATCGTCAGGGTGATATAAATTGCGTCCGATTGAGCCCCCTACTTTCATACAGCGGCTGACACCAATTGCTCCTAAAGCATCCATACGATCAGCATCTTGAACGATTTGTGCTTCCACACTTTCAATTGCAATGTTAGCACTAAAACTATGGGCTACAATAGCATGATGAATGGCATCAAAATATTGCGCGTCGTACCCTATTGACGCTAAAAATGAAATTGCTTTATCTGCGGCCATTGTTGAAGCTTTAGCGCGATCCGGGTGGTTTTTAGCCACTGCAACACAGTCATGCAACCATGCTGCGGGTAACACCACGTCCATCGAAGCATCTTCAGCAAAGCAGAGCTGTTTTGCAACACGCACGACTCGTTCAATATGGGTAATATCGTGGGCGACATCAGCACTCACTAACGACAAAATAAAAGCACGGCAATGATTTTCTAGCTGTTGCAACGGCTCAGATAATACTAAAACGGGCAAACGTTGTTCCATAAATCCTGTAATTTCAAATTAATGCATTGAATTACTGTTACTTTACCGCGGTTATAGGCTGTTGTGCAAAACATTCATTGTATGTTCGAGCCTGCTTCACTAAAATACGCTCTTAATTTATCCGTAATGAGAAGCCTAATGTCATCTGTCGTATACCTAGAAGCTGGTCGTGAAAAATCACTAAAAAGAAAACACCCATGGTTGTTTTCAAAAGCCATCAAAAAAATAAAAGGTAAGCCAGGTTTAGGTGACACAGTGACCATTCACGATAGTAATGGTAAATTTTTAGCTACAGCGGCTTACAGTCCGCACTCACAGATCCGCGCGCGTGTTTGGAGCTTTGATGAAACAGAAATCATCGACCAAGCTTTTTTTGAACGTCGCTTACGTCGTGCCTTTGCGGCACGCGAGCAAGTAATTACTGAAGGTGGCTTAACGGGATTTCGGTTATGTGCCGCCGAGTCTGATTTTTTACCAGGTGTAACCATTGATAAATTTGACAACTTTTTAGTGTGTCAGTTATTAAGTGCCGGTGCTGAGCGCCATAAAGGTGAAATAGTTGGCGCTTTAATCGCTATTTTCCCAGGCTGTAACGTGTATGAGCGCTCTGATGTCGATGTGCGCACCAAAGAAGGCTTAGAGCCGACTATGGGCGTGTTATGGGGTAATAAGCCTGAGCAGCCAGTATTAATTGAAGAAAATGGTTTTAAAATTGAAGTAGACATTCTCGAAGGTCATAAAACCGGTTTCTACCTTGATCAACGTGATAGCCGTGCTGCATTAGAGCGTTTTTCAAAAGATAAAAGAGTACTTAACTGTTTTAGCTACACTGGTACCTTTTCATTGTATGCGCTGCGTGGCGGCTGCGAGCATGTTACTAACGTTGACGTATCGCAACCCGCGCTTGATACCGCAAAACGTAATGTCGAGCACAATAATCTTGATTTAGATAAAGTTGACTTCATAAAACAAGATGTATTTAAATTACTACGCCAATACCGTGAAGATGGGGTGTTATTCGATACTATCGTTATGGACCCACCTAAATTTGCTGATAACAAAGCACAACTAACGGGTGCGTGTCGTGGCTATAAAGATATCAATATGATTGCCATGCAAATTCTTAAACCAGGTGGTACGTTGCTTACGTTCTCATGTTCAGGTTTAATGGAGCAAAATTTATTTCAAAAAGTGGTTGCTGATGCAGCCCTTGATGCTGGTAAGGATTTGTTGATCATGGAGCGTTTAAACCAAGCTGCTGATCATCCAATCGCAGGCAGTTACCCTGAAGGTTTTTACCTAAAAGGCCTGATCTGTAAAGTTTACTAAACTGACTGCAACTAATTAACCTGAGTTCATCAGGTTAATTAAACTGCATTATTTCTAGCCCAGCGGTTACCGTGCCATCACTTTCTTTGCTGGCACGAACGACTTTTGCTGTTGCATCAAGTGGTGCAATGGCAGGGCTGGTCGAATCAATATTCACCTTCACAATGGTGCCCAGTTCAAGTAATTCATCCAACTGCAGTGACAACCCAGTTGCACTTAAATTGACACATACAGCATCAAAATGTTGATCAGCGACTGGCTCAAGTGTGGTTAATTTTGCCTGTGCATTTAATTGCATACGTCTAAAATTACGTTTATCTTCATTTAGCATAATAACTCCTAAACAACCGTATTGATTTTTTCTAATAACCCCACGACCGAAAAAGGCTTCACCACATAGGCATCGCAACCGGCATCAAAACCAGCTTGTTGTTCCTGTACGGATTCTAAGCCTGACACCATAACAACAGGAATATTACGAGTTTCAGGGGTGTTCTTCAACATTCGACACGTGTCGTAACCATCTAGGCCGGGCATACATACATCGAGTAAAATCGCATCCGGTGGATTTGCAATAGCCGACGATAAACAGCTCTTACCTGATTCAGCATAACTGAGCTCAAAATCCGCTGATAAAGCGACTTTGAGCATTTCAAAATTAAAGTACTCGTCATCTACAACTAGTAAACGCGGGTGTGTATTAGCGGATGAGCGCATGGTTAATATCAGTTCCTTCTCATCTAACAAATATTTCCTTCCAAGGTATTCGATGTTTACTAAATACCAAACTCAATCAATTTCTTTCAGAGCATTCAATACACGCTTAGCTGAAATCGGATACGGTGTCCCTAACGTTTGCGCAAACAAGGATACTCTAAGCTCTTGTTGCATCCAAAAAATATCCTGCAATTGTTGCGGAGCAGGCATTCCAGGCGGCACTTTTTTCAGCTGTTTTTGATACTCTTGAGCAACCTTTTCTAACTCAAGTACACATAATCTGTCACGATTTGGATCAACTGGCAACTTTTCTAAGCGTTTTTCTATTGCTTTTAAGTAACGAATTAAATCACTAAGTTTGTCTGCGCCATGATTTGAAACAAAGCCTTTGAATACCAAAGATCCCAGTTGGCTTTTTATATCTCCATGTGCAGTGATCATGGTTAAATCAACTCGCCCTTTCATTTTTTTATGTAACGCATGCGCAATACTCAACACTTGCTCAACTTGGGTTGCAATAGCAACAACCGCATCGCCGAGCTCACCGCGCACGTGCTCTTTTACTTGCTCAAACGCTTGTTCGGTGCGTACATCGCCTAATTTCACCAATAAACTGTCAACGCCTGCGGCAATACAGTCATCAATTAAATCAGCAACCTTACCAAACGGATTAAAATATAGACCTAATTTAGCCTTATTGGGTAAGTTTTGTTGCAAATATTTTATCGGCGAAGGTACATTCAGTAATACCAAACGGCGTAACCCCTGCTGATGGGCGGTTTGCGCTTTAACTTCGTTATCAAATAGCTCCACTGCCGCCGATGATTTTTTATCTACCAGCGCAGGATACGCTTTGATTTCATACTGGCCTTGTTTTTTCACATAGGATACCGGTAACTTGCCAAAATCCCATTGCAATAGGTCAGCTTTTTCAATGCCTTTATCTGCCACTTTAGACAGCGTTTGCGTCACTTTACCCTGCAATTGCGCTTTGAGTTTCGCTAAATCCATACCTCGGGCAAGTACATTATCTTTTTCATCACGAACTTCAAACTGCAGTCGTAAGTGAGTCGCAAGGGTGGTTAAATCCCAGGCCTCTGGATCAACTTTTACACCTGTCATACGTAATAAACGCGTACTGAGTGCCTCAATGAAGTTACCTTGCATAGGCTCGATTGCTGCAAGAACCGCATCTGCATAATTTGGCGCAGGCACAAAATTACGACGTAGTGATTTAGGTAAAGATTTAATTAAACCGGTGATCAACTCATGACGAAATGCAGGAATATGCCAGTCAAAGCCAGCTTCTTCTACTTGGTTTAGTAAGGCCACCGGAATTTGCACTGCAACCCCATCGACCGCTTGCCCTGGATCAAAATGATAGCTCAACGGCAACATTAAATTACCTTGTTGCCATACATCGGGGTAATCAAACTCAGTAACACTATCAGCACCGTGTTGCATTAAATCATCACGTGTCATTTGCAAGTAATGTTTATCCTGCTGCTTTTGCGTTTTATACCATTTATTAAATGCTGCACGACTGTTTATTTGAGCAGGAATTTTCTTATCGTAAAACTCATATAAGGTTTGCTCATCAACTAAAATATCACGACGGCGGCTTTTATTTTCTAGAGTTTGAATATCTTCAATCAGTTCGCGATTAAACTGCAAAAACCCTTCATTTTGACCTAAATCTTGCTCTACTAAGGCACTGCGAATAAACAACTGGCGGCTAACTTTCGGGTCAATGTTACTGTACACACAGCGACGCTTTGACACTATGATCAGCCCGTATAATACCTGCTGTTCGAAAGCGATCACTGCGCCGGGCTTTTTCTCCCAATGCGGCTCACTGTAACTGCGTTTTACTAAGTGTTGTGCTAATGGTTCAACCCAATCGATGTTAATTTTGGCATTAATACGTGCATATAATTTACTGGTTTCAACCAGCTCTGCCGACATCAACCATTTTGGGCTTTTCTTAAATAATCCAGAGCCTGGGAATACATGAAACTGACTGTTGCGAGCGCCTTTATATACTTGCTTTTCATCTTTAAAACCAATGTGACTGAGCATGCCACTCAATAGCGCTTGATGGATTTTATCGCCATCGGCAACATTGCTGGTCGCTTTCATGCCCATTTCATTGCACACAGTACTGAGCTGATAAACGATATCTTGCCACTCACGAATACGCATATAAGCGAGCATATCCTTTTGGCACAGCTTTCTGAATTGGCTGTTACTTAGCTCACTTTGCTGCTCTTCTAAGTAATTCCATAAATTTAAAAAGGCGATGAAATCTGAATCAGGATCGTCAAAACGGCCATGCTTTTCGTTTGCAGCAGCGCGTTTTTCTTGCGGGCGCTCGCGTGGATCTTGAATCGATAACGCCGCCACAATAATAATCACTTCACGCAGCGCACCCAGCTTTTGTGCTGTTAGTACCATTTTAGCTAAACGCGGGTCAACCGGTAAGCGGCTCAGTTCAATACCCGATTTAGTAAGCTGTGTATTGTTATTGTGACGACTAGGTTTTACCGCTTCAAGTTCCTCTAGTAACGTTAAGCCATCGTTGATATTACGGCTATCTGGTGCTTGTACAAATGGGAACTCGGCCATATCGCCCAACCCTAAGCCGAGCATTTTTAAAATAACTGAGGCTAAATTAGTACGTAGTATTTCTGGATCAGTAAACTCTGGGCGCGAATTAAAATCATCTTCAGCATATAAACGAATACAAATACCCGCTTCAACACGGCCACAGCGGCCTTTTCGCTGATTGGCACTGGCTTGTGATATTGGCTCAATCGGTAAACGCTGCACTTTAGTACGATAACTATAACGGCTAATGCGCGCGGTACCAGGATCAATAACGTATCGAATACCCGGCACAGTAAGTGAGGTTTCAGCAACGTTGGTCGATAAAATAATATGACGACGACTATGGGGAGCAAAAATACGGTTTTGTTCTGCGTTAGAAAGGCGCGAATACAAAGGTAAAACATCCGCTCCTTTTAAATTACGTTTACTAAGGGCATCAGCAGTATCGCGTATTTCCCGTTCACCATTTAAGAAGATTAAAATATCGCCTGGGCCTTCTTGGCACAGCTCATCAACGGCATCAAAAATACCTTGCAGCTGGTCGCCTTCAGCCTCCATATCATTTTTATCAATTTCAACCAAAGGACGATAACGCACATCCACCGGAAATGTTCGTCCTGACACTTCAATAATCGGTGCATCATTAAAATGCTTTGAGAATCGCTCTGGATCAATGGTCGCAGAGGTAATAATTATTTTTAAATCAGGACGCTTTGGTAATAGGTTTTTCAAATAACCTAAAATAAAATCAATGTTTAAACTACGTTCATGAGCTTCATCAATAATAATGGTGTCATACTGGTTTAAAAATCGGTCTTGTTGAATTTCCGCCAGTAAAATACCGTCAGTCATCAACTTTATATAGCTGTTATTTGATACTTGATCGCTAAAACGAATTTTAAAACCCACTTGCTGGCCAAGTTCACATTGCATTTCATGAGCAATCCGATCCGCGACACTGCGCGCAGCCAAACGTCTTGGTTGGGTGTGACCGATATAACCATCAACGCCACGGCCAAGTTCTAAACACATTTTAGGAATTTGCGTGGTTTTACCTGAGCCGGTTTCACCCGCGATAATAACCACTTGGTTATTGGCGATAGCCTCTTTAATGTCGTCTTTTTTCTGACTGACGGGGAGCTGCTCAGGGTAAGTTACTTTAGGTAACTGAGCTAAGCGCACCTCTCGCAATTGTTGGCTACGTGCTATATCTGCAGTGATTTTTTCAATCACGGCTGCTTGTTTTGTTTCATCGGTTATTTTTTTTATGCCGTGAAGGCGTTTTTTAAAGATGAATTGATCTTTTCTTAAACACGTTTTTAGTTCACCAAACAATTGACCTAGGTTAACCACCCGCGACTACCTTATAAAATTTGAGTAAAGACGAGCGATTGTAGCAAACTTCGCCGCAGGGGTTAACTTTGCTGCGATATAAAATGTAATAACCAAAGCTTAAAACAATAAAAAAGGCGCTAATTAAGCGCCTTTCATGTTCTTTGGGCAGAACAATTGCTGTGTTTTATTTATAGCGCAGCGAAAACTTCATCTGTTTTGGCAGCGCAAATAAAATCATTTTTGTGTAAGCCTTTAATTGAATGGCTCCACCACGTTACCGTTACTTTGCCCCACTCTGTTAGCAAGCCCGGGTGATGGCCTTCATCTTCAGCCATATCACCTACTTTATTAGTAAAAGCGATGGCTTGTTTAAAGTTTTTAAATTTATAAACACGCTCTAATTGCATAATACCGTCGCGTACTTCAGGCACCCAATCTGGGATCATTTTAATTAATTCAGCTAACTCGGTATCTGATACTTGTGGAGCGTCTACGTGACAGGCTTCACATTTTTGTGCGCTTAATGATGACATCTTAAATCCTTAACTTGCTAATTTTTCTTTAGGAGGAAATTTTGGGTCATGTAACCCTAATTCTTTTGCTTGCGCAACTAACGCCATAATATCCAGCTGTGAAATATCAAATAAATCATGGATAGAATTAATGGTGTAGTACAAAGGCTGCATAATATCAATTCGGTACGGCGTGCGTAATACATCCAATACATTCATCGGGTTGATCTCGGGCTTATCTGAATACACGTATTGTGTTTCACCTGGACTTGATAAAATACCGCCACCATAAATACGTAGACCATCATCTGTTTGCATTAGGCCAAACTCAACCGTAAACCAATACATACGGGCAAGGTAAACCCGATCTTTTTTCTCGGCAGCGTAACCTAACTGGCCATATTTATGCGTAAACTTGGCAAAATCAGGATTAGTAAGCATTGCACAATGACCAAATATTTCATGAAAAATATCAGGTTCTTGCAGGTAATCAAACTCTTCACGGCTGCGAATAAAGGTTGCGACTGGAAATTGCTTATTTGCTAATAAACGAAAGAATTCATCAAAGTCGATTAAAGCTGGCACAGGCGTAACTTGCCAGCCGGTAGTCGCTAGTAATACTTCATTAAGCTCACTTAACTGCGGAATACGGTCATGAGGCAGGTTTATTTTTTCAAGCCCTTCCATGTATTCATTGCAAGCTTTGCCTGCAATACATTTTAGTTGGCGTGCGACTAGTTCTGACCATATTTTATTTTCTGCTTCGCTCCAATGGATAACGCCATTTTCATCTGGTGTCTTGGAGGTGTATTTACTTGCTTTAGCCATAATAACCTTCTTAGTGTTAAACCGATATCGGTGTCAACCTGTTAAGGAGATACTAAGCAAATGTAAGGCAAAGTTTAATAGCTGAGACAACATCAGCTATTAGCACCAAACCGCCTTTTGTACACCAAACATTACACTTTAAGATCAAAAAGTTTACAGCGCTATTTTTAAAGGGCTAGAAGCAACACAAACCGTAAATATAAAATTACAGACTATGCAATAAAAGTAAAAGCGCGGTTAAGGTCGTTAATTATATCGTTAACATCTTCAAGGCCAACAGATAGTCTGATCAGACCATCGCTAATACCCGCAGCTGCTCTTTCTTCGGGTGAATACGGTGAATGAGTCATCGATGCCGGATGTTGAATGAGTGTTTCGGCGTCTCCTAAACTCACGGCGAGTGTGCACAATTGGGTATTATTAATAAACTGCTCGCCATCTTTTAGGCTGCCTTTTAATTCAAAGGCAATAACGCCACCAGAGGCTTTCATTTGCTTACCGATAAACTTAAACCCTGGGTGAGATGCAAGTCCGGGGTAATAAACGGTATTAACTTGGGGATGCTGCTCTAAAAATTCAGCAATAATTTGCGCACTTTCACAATGACGCTGCATTCGTATCGCTAAGGTTTTTAAACCACGATTAATAAGCCATGCATCGTGTGGACTGATTGTTGCACCAATATCTTTAAGTACGGTCATTTTAATTAATGTAATGTGCTCTTGACTGCCACACACCAAACCAGCCACAACATCACCGTGACCATTTAAATATTTAGTAGCACTGTGAACAATTAAATCAATGCCATAATCAATTGGCTTTTGCAGTAACGGCGTGAGAAAGGTGTTATCTATTACACTGATCAAATTGTGTTGTTTTGCCACTTGTCCTATTAACGCTAAATCAATTACCGCCATAGTTGGATTAACTGGGGTTTCGGCAAAAATCATTTTTGAATTCGGTTTAATTGCATCGCGTAATTGCTGCTCATCGGTCATATCTACAAACGTCACTTCAATCCCCCAACGCGGCAACATATGTGCGAAGAAAGCAAACGTACAGCCATACAAAGCGCTTGATGCGACTAAGTGATCGCCTTGCGATAAAAAACTTAATACCGATGCAGAAACCGCGCCCATTCCTGTGGCTGTTGCTGCAGCGGCTTCGCAACTTTCAAGTTGTGCGACTTTTTGTTCAAGCTCTGTCGTCGTCGGGTTACCTAAACGGGTATAAATATAGCCCGGTTCTTCACCAGCAAAACGTGCTGCACCTTGCGCGGCACTGCTAAAATGAAACGTTGAAGTTTGGTATAAAGGAGCAGTAAGTGCGCCATGCGGATCATTGGCTTTTTCTGGTCCATGGATACATTGGCTGTCGATGTGGAGTTTGTTCATTGTCTGATCTTTTTTGATTATTATTGATCCCATAATCAAAACGTATCGCAGGATAAAGCACAAGCATGCCAGATGCTCAGATGGCTATAAATTTGGATGTAGTTAGTACAGTGGCCGTTCACCACTGTACAGATTTATTGTCAGCTCGTTTCTTTCGTGCCTGCTCCTGACGGCGAAGCTTTGCGGCTCATAATTTTGCTGGCAATCAATTGCGCAGTACCTTTAAGCAAGCTGCGCTTATGCTCAAGTCGTGGTAAAGGACGGCTTAGTTCCATCGCTTTATAACCAATGCGTGCGGTAAATATACCCGCGCTTAAGCCTTGTGCTGCACGTCCTGATAATTTACCTAGTAATTCAGCACTGAGCGCTGTAGCAGCTAAATCCGATACTAACTCAGCACTGCCAACAAACATCACTTGCTTGATCAACATACGATAGAGCTTGATCCGGCTAGCATAACCAAATCCGATACCGTAAATCTTACCTATTTGCTCAATCAGTTTTGTGCCCCGCCAAAGCACTGCCATCATATCCACCAGCGCTAATGGACTTAATGCCACTAACAAGCCTGATTCAGTGGCAAAACGGTTGATCAGCTTTTTAGCTTGAGTATCTTGTTTCACTAACAAACTATCGGCGTACAAGGTCATGATCTCTTTATCGCTATGATGGCTATCAATGCTTGCTTTAAACTCATCAAAGCCGGTTAACTGCTGATGTTTATTGAGTTTTTCAAGCCAAGGTAGTGCGCCACCAACCTGTTCGCTATTGAGCAAACGATCCGCTTCATGACGATGTAATTGATTGCGCTTTAAGCTGCGCAACATTCTATACTCACGCCATAAGAGCTTGCCTAACAACAACACGCCACTGAGCAGTGCAATTAAATATACACTGCCTAAAATGATGGATTGCTGAAATGTCACAACCATAGAAAATATAAATTCAGCTAACACTAAAGTTATAAAGCTAATCGCAAACACCCCTTTCAGAGTTTGCCATTTTGACTTTTTATAAACAGGGGTTAAATCAATCTCTTCATCTTGGGGCTCATCGATAACGTGCTCATATTCATACTCCCCTTGATCGATCACTTTAGCTGGGGTCAAGGTAAGTTCATTGTCTATTGGCTGTTCACTAGTATCAATACGTCTGCCGGCTTGAAAGCCTGAAGCGGTCTTGCTCATGTTAGTTTGTCTCCTAAAAGGTACTGCATGACATGATCTAAACGAATGTGTTTTAGTTGCTTGTCTGGACTTGGCATTGGTGCAAACGATAAAAACTCAAAACCATGGCTTGGCCACTCATCTTTATTGAGCATGCGCATTGGTGGCTGCGGTGGTAAGTAGGTCAACCATTGCGACTCTGATAACGGCTTACCATAAATACAATTGAGGGTTTTACCTTGCTCAACCACTTGTTTTGGCATGGTTGCCGTAATAGATGACATCGCCATAGTTTCTATTTTAACGCCATCAAATTTTAAGTGATTACTTTGCTCGTGCACTAATGAGTCCAACAACAGCGCTAAATCTTTATGGTGTGCACTACTAATATGATCTGACTTATTCGCAGCAAACAATAGTTTATCTATATTGGGTTTAAACAAGCGTTTTAAAAAGCCAGTTTCGCCATAGTTAAAATGCGCGAGTAATTGTTTGATCACATCCCCTTGCTCTTGCAGCGTCTCAGGCCCTTCATTGAGCGCACTGAGCACATCAACAAGCACTATTTGCCGATCAAAGTTGCGAAAGTGTTGTGTATAAAATGGCTTAACCACTTCTTTCACATAAGCATTAAAGCGCTTTTGCAAGTGCGCCAAATTAGACCCTGCAACCACCTCATCATTAGCCTGCGCAACTGGGAAAAACAGTAATAACGGTGCACCTTGTAACTCACCTGGCATCAGCATGCGTCCAGGTTGTAGCATCGCCAATTTAGTGTCTCTTTTAAGACTCACTAACAGCGTTTGGTAGTGCGTAGCAATCGCGCTTAGCGCACTTTCATCTACCGGTGCAGTTAAATCAAGTTCGCTCAGTGCAGTTAAAAATGCTTGTGCCTTTTCAACCCGAGGAGAGCGCTGTAACAGTGCATATTGCTGCTCACTCCATTGTTGATAGCTTTGCTCTAGCATGGGTAAATCAAGCAGCCACTCACCGGGGTAATCAATAATGTCTAAATATAAGGTTGATTGCGGTGCAAAGTGACCACGTAAGCCTGCGTTACTACGATATTTAATTGCTAGGCGTAAAGTATTTATGCGCTCGGTTGATGCAGGCCAGTGTGGTTGTCCTTCAAGCGGCAATAAAGCACTTAGGGCTTTAGGGTAATCAAATGTAGGAATGGTCAGCGCTTGTTGCGGTACTATTTTTGTGGCGATATGGCGCTGTTGCTGCATAACATCAAAAAACGGTAAGTTTTTGTCTGTTGCTTGGCTGGTTAAATGCTTTACTAAAGCGGTAATAAAAGCGGTTTTACCACTGCCACTGAGGCCAGTTACCGCTAATTTTACGTGTTGATCTAAACTACGGTGAACAGCTTTTTCAGCCTTACCTTTGAGTTTATTAAAGGCGTTTTTTGCAGATGAAGTGTTTATCATAATGAGCTAGCACTTCAGCGCCATTATTAGTTAGGTGGCTAAAGTGCTATTAAGTCCTTTACAGCTTATTGATTTCACGGCTAACCGTAAACTCGGTTGAAGTAACATAACGTTCCATATCTTGTAAACGTATATCAACACGTCCCAAACGGTCTTTTAAATCTTGTAAAGCACGACGTGGTGGCTCACCTTTTTGCCATACTTTAAATTTTACTTCAAGAGGATCTTCGTGTTTTGCCGCATCAGTTTTGCTTTGTGCATTGGCAGGTTTTTTATCTAAAATAAACCACGCTGCGATGTAAGCCACAACAAACAACGGGCCACCAGCTAGTAACACTGCCGTTACTACGATAATACGTACTAACCACAATTCCATATTGAAATAATCACTGAGCCCTGCACATACACCGGCTATTTTACCACGTGCTGGATCTCTTAGCAGTTCACGTTTAGCACTCATACCTTACGCCTCCACTGTGGGGCCTCTTGATCAAGTAGTGCTTCTAAAGTTTCTACTCGGTCAGCCATTTTATCTGCTTTTTGAGCAAGCTCAAGTAACTGGCGGTGTTCGTGTTCGCTCAAGCCTTGGCTTACTTGCTTTTTACTTCGGTAATGTAAAATTAACCAAAGGGGTGCTACCACAACCATAAAAATGATAATTGGAGCAACAAACACTTCTGCATCAAACATAACCCTCTCCTACACATCCATTAATTTATCAAGCATAGGGGGATGACTCCCCCTTTATTTATTATCTTTATTTATCAGCAAGCTTCTTTTTAAGTGCTGCTAATTCATCATCGATTTTTTCGTTTTGCTGTAACTCAGCAATTTCATCAGCCAATGACTTTTTGCCTAAGTCGTACGATTCTACTTGTGATTCTAGTCCATCAATCTTAGTTTCGTAGCGCTCAAAGCGATTTAATGCATCTTCAACTTTAGAGCTGTCTAATGCTTTTTTCACCTCTAGGCGTGACTCAGCTGAGCGTTGACGTAAAATAATCGCTTTTTGACGTGCTTTTGCATCCGCTAACTTGTCTTGTAGCGTACTTACTTCCTGTTGCAGCTTATCAATGTGAGATTCTATGTGACTGAGTTCATCTTCAACAGCAGCAACCGCTTGTGCTGACTTTTGCTTTTCAAGCAATGCAGCACGGGCTAGATCATCACGGTCTTTGCTCAATGCCAGCTCGGCTTTATCTTGCCATTGAGCGACTTGCTCTTTTAATGTATCGACACGACGTACTAATTCTTTTTTCTCTGCTAATGTTTTCGCAGAGGTTGAACGTACTTCAACCAATGTGTCTTCCATCTCTTGGATGATCAGACGTACCATTTTTTCAGGATCTTCTGCTTTATCTAAAATGGCATTGATATTAGAATTAACAATATCTGCAAAACGCGAAAAAATTCCCATAACATTTACCTCTGTAGTGTTTAACTTAATTGGTCTGCTGTTACTGTTACAATATGCTTGCCAACTTTATAAAACATAAAATACAGTAATATTTTCATAATGTTAAACTAAAAATACAAATTCCTTTAGTTCTCCCTAATTATGAAATACACTAACTGTTAGTAAAAATGACTAAGAGTTAGGGAATATGAGCCAATTTCGCCAACAAGATAATTTACTCGGCCAATCAGACAGCTTTTTAGCGGTACTTGATCAAGTTTCACAGCTGGCAAGTTTAGATAAACCAGTACTGATTATTGGTGAACGTGGCACAGGTAAAGAACTGATCGCCGCCCGTTTACACTTTTTATCAAAGCGCTGGGAGCAAAGCTACATTAAGCTCAACTGTGCGGCACTTAACGAAAACTTGCTTGAAAGCGAATTGTTTGGCCATGAAAGTGGTGCCTTTACCGGCGCAAGTAAACGCCACGAAGGACGCTTTGAACGTGCCAATGCCGGTACGCTATTTTTAGACGAACTAGCAAATACCTCTGCCATGGTGCAAGAAAAACTATTACGGGTAATTGAATACGGTGAATTTGAGCGAGTCGGTGGCAAACAAACCGTCAAGGTCGATACTCGCTTAGTCTGCGCAACCAATGAAGACCTTCCTTATTTAGCCGAGCAAGGTGAATTTAGAAGCGATTTACTCGACAGGCTCGCATTTGATGTAATCACTTTACCGCCACTGCGCGAACGTCAGGAAGACATCATGTTACTCGCTGAGCAATTTGCGATGAATATGGCCCGTGATTTGGACTGGCAACTATTCAGTGGTTTCACCCGCAGTGCTGTGGAAATACTGCAAGGGCATGATTGGCCAGGTAATATACGTGAACTTAAAAATGTCGTGGAACGAAGCTTATATCGCCATGGCAGTGAACATATTCCCGTTCACCAGATTATTTTAGACCCATTTGAAAGCCGCTTTAGACCTAAGCAACGAATTAAAAAACTCCCCACTAAAGCCGTAGAAGCAGCTCCTGTTGCAGTTGTAGCCAATGAACCGATAGTTGCAACAAGTACCCCGCAATTTCAGTTTCCATGTAGCTTAAAAGACCTCTCAAATGAATTTGAAATTGATTTAATAAAAAAAGCGCTTGAATATAGTCAATTTAATCAAAAGAAAACTGCAGAAGTACTTGGTTTAACGTATCATCAACTACGAGGCTATTTGAAAAAATACAACTTGTTAGATCAACAATAATAGTCAGAGGCTAAACGAGTGTATAAATTATTACTTGGTATCTTAACGGTATGCCTAACGGGTTGCTTAGATACCAAAGAAAAAACGCTAGAAGAAAAGAATCAGGGCTTAGTTTATTGCGCTGAGGCTAACCCTGTGTCGTTCAATCCCCAAGTGACGACCACAGGTTCGACGATCGATATTATTGCAAATCAATTGTATGACCGTTTGATCAGTATCGATCCCGTGACCGCTGAATTTAAAAGTGAACTGGCCACTGACTGGAAAATAAGTAAAGACGGCAAGTCAGTTACCTTTACCTTGCGCAAAGGAGTGAAGTTTCATACTACTGCATACTTTACCCCAAGCAGAGAGTTTAACGCTGATGATGTAATCTTTACCTTTAGCCGTTTATTCGATGTGTATAATCCTTATCACTTTGTTGGGGATGCCAATTACCCTTATTTTCAAAGTGTCGGCATTGACCAGCTAATTCGGCAAATTGTTCGCGTGTCCGACTACCAAGTGCGCTTTGAATTATTTAATGCCGAAAGCAGTTTTTTAGCCAATATGGCAACTGATTTTGCAGTGGTTTTGTCTCGCGAATATGCCATGCAATTAAAACAGCGCGACCAAGTTAATCTTTTTGATCAATACCCTGTTGGTACTGGCCCCTATGTTTATAAAGAGTATCGTCGCGATCACTTAGTCCGCTATTATCGTAATCCTGACTATTGGAAACACCATGTAGTGCTGGAGCAGTTGGTTTACGACATCACCCCAAATGGCACCACCCGAATTGCAAAAATGCTCACTAAAGAGTGCGATGTAACCGCACACCCAAGTAGCGCACAGTTAAGTATTTTAGCCCAACGCGACGACATTAACGTACAAAAAGAAACCAATCTTAATGTAGGTTATTGGGCGTTTAATACCGAGCGCCCACCATTTGACGATTTAAGAGTACGCCAAGCACTGGCCCATGCCATTGACGTTGAAAAAATCATGCAAGCAGTTTATTACGGCAACGGTATTCGTGCGCAATCGTTATTACCGCCAACATCATGGGCATATCAACCACAAGCTAAACTACCCGGATTTAACCCTGATCTAGCAAAAAAACTGCTGATTGAGGCTGGCCTTCCTAATGGCTTTGATATGACCATTTGGGCTATGCCAGTGAGCCGAATTTATAATCCTAACGCACGTAAAATGGCCGAGCTAATGCAAAGCGATTTACGAAAAATTGGTGTAAACGTCAGTATCGTTGAGTATGAGTGGAACACCTTTATTCAACGAATAGGTGAACACCGCCATGACAGCGTGTTATTAGGTTGGGCTGCAGATACACCGGATCCAGATAACTTTTTTAGCCCGCTACTCAGTTGCACCGCGGCATTTAGTGGTAAAAACCCTGCGAATTGGTGTGATCCTGAGTTTGACTTACTCTTGACACAAGCGCTTGATACCACCGATTTAGCCAAACGAAAAGCCTATTATCAACAAGCACAAGCGATGATAGTGCGTGAACTACCTTTATTACCACTTGCCCACGGTATGCGTTTTCAAGCAAGTAGTGCCGATGTAGAAGGTATTCCACTTGGCCCATTTGGCGCAATTTCCTTAGCCAACGCGAGGAAAAAATAATGGTGTTAAATTATATTTTACGCCGTTTAGGCTTACTGTTATTTATGATGTTTACCTTGAGTGTATTTACATTTTCACTCAGTTATTTATTTCCCGGCGATCCGCTTAGTAATTTAAGTGGTATCAGTAATACCAGTTTTTCACAAACCAGTGAACTACAAGAAAAATATCACTTTAACGATAATTATTTAATGCAATATTTTGCTTTTATTGCGCGTATTGTGCAAGGCGACTGGGGCGTGTCGTTCGCTTCGGGCGACAGCGTATTTACTCATATTATCGAGCTATTCCCTGCCACGTTAGAGCTGAGTATTTATGCGTTAATTATTTCTGTTGTGGTTGGCGTTCCGGCAGGTATCTTGGCGGCGGCCTATCATCGGCGCTGGCCAGATAAACTGGTTAACTCCACAACGTTAGTAGGCTACTCAATGCCGGTATTTTGGTTAGCTTTGCTGCTGATCATGGTGTTCTCATTACAACTAGGTTGGTTCCCGATGTCAGGGCGAATGGGCTTACTGTACGAGATCCCCTCCCAAACTGGCTTTATTTTGATTGATATTGTATTAGCAGACTTTCCTTATTCTGGTCTAGCAATGCTTGATGCTCTGCATCATTTAACCCTGCCGACCATTGTTCTGGCAATGTACCCAACCACTGTATTAGTGCGCTTTACACGAGAGTCGATGTTGCATGTGCTTGAGCAAAGTTTTATTAAAACCGCCCGAGCCAAAGGCTTAAACCGTGCCCAATTAATTATGCATCATGCCTTACGTAATGCCTTGTTACCGGTTATAAAGCAAATTGGTTTGCAGTTTAGTACTTTGATCACTCTGGCGATGATCACTGAGGTGATTTTTTCATGGCCCGGTGTTGGCCGTTGGTTAATTGATAGTATTTATCAACGAGACTACCCTGCCATTCAAGGTGGCTTATTAGCGGTATCGATGTTTGTAATTCTGGCGACTATTATTGCAGAATTAACCTATACCTTGTTCGACCCGCTGTCACGGAATCAAGCGCATGGCAAAGTTTAATTTATTTTCAGAAGAGTCAAACAAATCGCCATTAGCGCGATTTTGGCGCAAATTTAAATCCAATCATCCTGCCTTAGTGGGGTTATGGATTTTTATCGCCTTTGCTATTTTAGCTGCGGCTGCGCCACTGATTGCACCATATGGGGTAAACCAACAACACAGTGAAGCGTTACTTATTCCTCCATCGTGGCATGAAATGGGCGATGTACGTTTTATACTCGGTACTGACGATTTAGGTCGCGATGTACTCTCACGGCTTATGAATGGCGCAACTTATACCTTTGGCTTATCAGTCATTGCTGCGCTGATCACCACCATCATAGGTGTGTTAGTAGGCACATTTGCCGGCATTAGCCGAGGTATTCGCTCAAGCTTTTTAAATCATCTACTTGATATAACCTTATCAATACCGTCTTTATTATTAGCGATTATTATTATTGCGATATTAGGCCCAGGCCTGATGAATACCGTGTGGGCAATTATTTTAGCGCTATTACCGCAATTTATTCACTCGGTGCGTAACCTCATCGTCACTGAGCTTAATAAAGATTACATTACTGCATTTAAACTTGATGGCGCATCGAATTGGCATATTCTCTCCAGAGGGATTTTTCCAAATATTTATGAGCATATTGTGGTTATTTTTACGATGGCATTATCGACCGCTATTTTAGATATTTCCGCTTTGGGCTTTTTAAAACTAGGGGCACAACCACCAACCACAGAGTGGGGTGCAATTTTAGCTGAAAATCTGGGTTTAATTTATTTAGCACCTTGGACCGTTGGCTTGCCTGGGGTATTACTCTTTTTAGCCGTGCTGTCGACCAACTTAGTGGGCGACGGGCTACGCCAAGTGCTCAAAGCACGTAAGGCTGACTAAATGCAATTACTTGATATACGAAATCTGACCATAGAGCTGCGCACCTCTGATACTGTTATTCGCGCCGTAGATAGAGTGAACTTGAGCCTCAAAGAAGGTGAAGTACATGCATTAGTGGGCGAATCTGGCTCAGGTAAAAGCTTAATTGCTAAAGCCATTGTGGGTGTATTAAATAAACGCTGGCACATTACAGCCGACCGAATGCATTGGCGTGGCGTAGATTTAATGCGTCTATCAAACGAACAACGACGTAAAATTGTTGGTAGTGACATCGCAATGATTTATCAAGATCCCAGTCGCTGTCTTGATCCAACCGCAAAAATATTTGAGCAAATAGCCGAAACGCTCCCAGAAATAGCAAACTCCGGGTTTTTCTTAAAGCGTAACCGCGAACGTAAAGACCGAGTAAAAGCGTTGATCCATAAAGTGGGCATTAAAGATCACGAAAAAGTACTATCGAGCTACCCTCACGAGCTCTCAGAAGGCGTATGTCAAAAGGTCATGATTGCTATGGCCATTGCTCGTACACCTAAGTTACTGATTGCCGATGAACCAACCACCGCGCTGGAAAGTACCACCCGCGCGCAAGTATTTCGGTTATTAAAAAGTTTAAATCAACTTAAAAACATGTCAATTTTAATGATCTCCCATGAACTTGAAGAAATCATTAATTGGTCCCATGGTATGCATGTACTTTACTGCGGGCAAATGGTTGAAGCAGGTCCAACCCAGCGTATTTTTGCCCAGCCTCGCCACCCTTATACGCAAGCATTATTAAAAAGCTTACCGGATTATGAGCAAGGGCTTGCCCATAAAGAACCTTTTTATGCACTAAAAGGTACAATCCCAACCTTGCAGCATTTGCCCATAGGCTGTCGTCTTGGTCCTCGCTGTCCGCAGGCACAAAAAGCTTGTGTAGTAACACCGCCTTTAACTAAACAACATGGTCATAGTTATGCGTGTCATTTTCCATTGATTAAGGTGATGAAATAATGCAACCTCTGTTAAAAGTGCAAGCCTTGTCAAAAAGCTTTAACCTGCGTGCTGGGTTATTTTCACGTAAGCGTTTTGAGGTATTAAAAAACATCTCGTTTTGTTTAGAGCAAGGTGAAACACTGGCTATTATTGGCGAAACTGGCTCTGGTAAAAGTACCCTAGCAAAATTACTCGCTGGAGCAGACAGCGCAGATGCTGGGCAAATCCTACTCGATGGCAACATCATCGAAAACAAAGGCGTTCGCGATCAGCAATGCCGCCATATTAGAATGATTTTTCAAGACTCCGAAGCCTCGCTAAACCCAGGTTTAACGATCGGCGATATGCTCGACGATTGCCTGCAATATAATACTTCTTTGGATAAAGTAACTCGCGCTGAAAAAATCACCGCAACACTGTCTAAAGTAGGTTTATTAAACGACCATCAGTATTACTACCCACATATGTTTAGTGGCGGTCAGCTGCAACGTGTCGCTCTAGCACGTGCATTAATACTCGACCCTAAGGTTGTGGTACTTGATGAAGCATTATCGTCTCTGGACCCTTCTGTACGTGCACAAACCGTCAACCTGCTACTCAAGCTTCAACAGGACACGGGTCTCAGTTATATCTTGATCACTCACCACTTAAGTTTAGTACGCCACATCAGCGATCAACTTGTAGTACTCGATCACGGTGAAATTGTTGAATACGGTAGAACCGAGGATGTATTCCAAAAGCCACAATCAAAAGTCACTCAGAAATTGTTGAGTTGTTGAATATAGTTACGAGGTGCTAGGTGAAAGGTTCTAGGAAAAGCCAGAGTAGCCCGGCGTTAAATTTTAACGTTGGTTGTGTAGGTTGGGTAGAGAGCAACGAAACCCAACGTTTAGTGTGCTAGCTGATAGACGGCTTAGAGCGAATACCTGTCATTCAAGGCTATTGTCATTAGCTTAGTAATATTAAAAAGAAACTTGCCCTTTTTTCATATGGTGAAATAACCGACACTAAGCATAATATTTATAACTGGCAATAAGTTACACTATTGGCTAATAATAGAAGCTCATAAAATAAGGATGTTTTCGCGTAAAAATAGGCAAAGTGTCCTCTGATAAAAATTTTATACCTTTTACGGAGGGTGCTATGAGTAAAATATCCGAACGCATTAAACATACGAGAATTACACATGGCTACTGCTTAATATGTAGTACACATGGGAAGTTGTCCATAGATCATGTTCCTCCTCAAGGGGCAGTTACTATAACGAAAGTTGAACAAAGACATATCTGTGAAATGATTGGTATTAAGGCAACTTCTATCAAAGGTGTTCCATCTACAAATGGTAGCAAATTCCGTACTATTTGTAATAAATGTAACAGTACAGTTTTGGGCGTAGTTGACTCTGAAGTTGCAATGGTAAGTAAAAATTTAACTTTAAAAATCAAAGATCATTTTCAGTATTTTAATAATATTTATAATTCTGTCTCTGTGAATATAAATGCATTAAATTATGCTCGTGCAATGATTGGACATATTTTAGCGGCCACATCTGTTACTGAATGTCTTCAGCCATCTGAACCCTCACCATACTTTACACCTCTTCAGGATTTCGTATTGGGTAATGATAATGCACTTAATGAAACACATGATTTGTATTTTTGGTTTTACCCCCGTGATCGTCATGTCAGTGCAAAATATGTCCATTTTGTAAATAAAGGGCATTCTGCTGGTATTAGCTTATTGGCATTTTATCCGTTGGCATTTCTAATTACCCCTAAAAATGCAGGAATATATCCAGCACATGCACAGAAGCTTGAATTAACAATGAGCAAACTTGTTCTTAACTTATCTTTACACAATATCAAGTATGTAGATTTCCCTTTTGTTGAATTACATGGAAACTCAATGTATTTATTATATGAATGTCAGGCAATAATTAGCTATCCAGTTAAAAATACAAAGGTATAAAAAGGCATTTAAACTAAAAAACAGTGAGTTATGTGTACTAGCTCAAACTTAATCGACGTTAACTGTCATAGGAGGTAAAGTGGAAATTTAAAGGCCGAAAGTAGGGTCTTGCCTTTTGCCAGTTTTTTTGGAATGACTATATATGCATACACTTCGGTCTAATTTTTACCACCATGACTGATATATTTTTAATGTTTTCTCTTTAGCGCAGCGTCTCTTAACCTCTTTGTGAATAAATTACTTAAAGGGCTTTCCCGAAATTGAGAATACATCGAAGAAATAAAAACACTCGATAATGCAGTACCTAGATCCAGACTCACAAGGTATCTTTTCGTTGAGTTTCGTTTCACTCTACCCTACCTTGCGTGTTACATAAAAGCAGCGCGAGGTAAACTCGAGCCTACAAGCCACTCCCCTAGACCCTAGATACCTAGCACCTTTAGCCTTGTACCTAGCTCCTGTGGCTTTAATTCAAAGTGAGTTAATCTCTTCTTTTTTAATGCTTACTTGGATGTAACAGTGCGACTAAAGCAAATAACCATTTAGCATTGAAAAGCGACCATTCAGCAATATTCAGGGTGCTTTTCGACGCTAAATGCGTACCATGAACATATTCATTAACTACTTGTATTGATCATGGCCAATCTCACATTGCAGCGAAATGAACAATTCGCAATTTTAGCTATCGTTGCCGCCATAAGCTTTGCTATCAGCCTTACTGATTGGGTGCAGCGGAGCATGTTGTTGTCGGCGAATATCGCGCTTTCTTCTATTTTGGCTGTTGTGCTGCTCTACTGGCTACCTATGATGATAAGTTACGTACTCATCATTCGTTTCAATATAGGCAATTGGCCGCTGCAATATATTGGTTTTTACGGGTTGATGGTAATGGGCTGCTTATGTTGGGGTGTACTCAGGAGTGGAATGTTAAATACCCATGCATTTTCACTGTTTGAGGCGCTAACCATCGCACTGCCTTGGTCTAGCGGTATTTTTATGGTGGTTAAGTTCTACCTTTCCCAAAAGTTGCTAAAACAAGAAAAACAGCTTCGCCAACTTGCTGAAATTAAGTTATTACACAGCCAGTTAAACCCGCACTTTATGTTCAACAGCCTCAACACAATCGCAGCCTTTGTACCAAAACAACCAGAAGTAGCACAGTCTTTGGTTCATAACCTCGCTGCGGTATTAAGGTATTCATTAACGCATTCAGTAACAAACGGAAAAATACCGAGCAAAGTATCCGTTGCTGATGAGCTTATTGCACTAAATCAATGGTGTGAGATAGAGCAAAACCGATTTGGGGATGCGCTTATTATCGACTTTGATATCGACGACGCGCTGTTGAGCGAAGTAATACCGCCAATGATTTTACAGCCGATTTTGGAAAATGCAGTAAAACATGGCAACAGCAGGCCGCTTCACATTGATGTATTAATCAAAAGGGTAGCGAACCAGTTAGTGTTTAAAATCAGTGACAACGGGATGGGCTTTAAGGAGCTGGACAAAGTGGGTTCTTCAGACGCGGGACTCGGTCTTTCAATCACGCGCTCACGCTTAAAGTTGGAAGAAAATGCCGAACTTGAGCTTTGTAACGACATGCACAGTGGCGGTGCAGTTGTCAGCTTTTCACTCACACGAGGAGCAAAGGAATGTTGAACATTGCGATTGTGGAAGATGAGCAACCTTCCATTGATAAGTTAACTGAACAACTTGGCCAGATCACTAAGCACAATCTAATACTAACTTGTAACACGGCATTAGCATTTCTTGATGCACATAAAGAGCTTGCGATAGATATTGTGTTTGTAGATATTAACTTGCCCGAATGCAATGGTGTCACTTTGGTCGAAGAACTACAAGGGGCGGGGTTTTCAGGTGCGATAATTTTTACCACGGCTTACAGTGAGTTTGCGGTTGAGGCCTTTACGCTCGGTGCGGTTGATTATCTGCTCAAACCCTATAGTACTGAACGCCTAGCGCTCGCTTTATCGAGAGTCAATCGTGTTACAACAACAGAGTCAGTCGCTACTTTAACAAGTAAGGTTGCGGGAAAAACATCGCTAATTGATGTCAGTAATATCGAACTTATAAAACTGGAATACGGTCAAGCCATCGCGTTTAGCAATGGACAACAATATCCCATTGATGGCTCCCTTGAGGAGATCCAACACCAATTGCCAACACATTTCTTAAGAGTTCACCGTCATGCCATTGTAAACCAAAGTGCGATAACTGCTTTTGAACGTTGGGTTACAGGGGGTTACCTTGTCAAATTACGTGATAGCAATTTGCAAGTTGTGAACAGCCGTGGCGGTGCAAAACTACTCAAACAACAACTGAGCAACACAGGGCTCAGCTAACTCAAAAAAGGTAATAAAATGATTAAAATTATGATGCCATTTTCTTTGGTAGGGCTTCTTGCGGCCTGTTCAAATGCGACTATTCCTGATATTAAGCGCCAGTTTATCGACGATGGTCAGACTCACCCACTGGTTGTGGTGTTAGGTGGCAGCGAAGGGGGAAATACACTCGCTAATCCTCAGTGGCAACCATTTTTAGATGGCTTTAATGATATCGGTATCTCAGTCGCGGCACTTGGTTATTATGGCACTGATAATACACCGAACAGTGCAGCTGAATTATCTTTGGATGGCATAGCCAAACGGATAAAAGCATTGAGTGCAGACCCAAAGATAAACCAAAACTGCGTGGCGGTATATGGCTTTTCTAAAGGAGCAGAGCTTGCATTGTTACTCGGTGCGCACTTTGAGGAGATAAACCATGTTGTGTCCATCATGCCTAGTCACATAAGCTGGAATGCTGTTAAGACCTTGTCTTCTCGCTCGAGTTGGACGCTCAGCGGCAATGCTCTGGACTACATTGATGCACCACTGCTGTCATGGAAAATGCAAAAGGGGAATGTAACGGGTGAGTTTACACCTGCCTTTGAGGCTGCATTGGCTGAGGCAACTCCTGAAGCAATTGCAGCCGCTCGTATCCCGGTTGAAAAAACCAATGGGCCAGTGCTACTGGTCTCTGCCAAACACGATGAAATTTGGCCATCGTACAGAATGGCTGGATATATAGAAGCTGGTTTACACGAAGCTAGTTTCTCTCATCCATTTAAACATATCGCACTTAATTCGGGTCACTACAGTTTTAACAAAAAAGTGAAAACTGAGGTAAATCAATTTTTAAGCGAAACCTTGGTAGCACGTTGCGCGAATAAGTAGTAATGGACAAAATGGGGGGGCATGTTACATAAAAGCAGCGCGAGGTAAACTCGAGCCTACAACATCGCACTCCCCTAGTCCCTAGTTACCTAGCGCCTTTAACCTTTATTGGCAAGGTCATGATAAAAAAATACTGAAACGTATAAATTTATTAATTAAAGATATTCAATGCAGCCCACATGAAGGGTTAGGGAAGCCTGAGCCATTAAAACATGGTTTATCAGGATATTGGTCTCACCGCATAAATGATGAGCATAGAATCGTATACAAGTACCAAGACGATACACTTTTAATCGCGCAATTAAGATATCACTACAGTACTTAAAAAATTACAATCATTGCACGAGGTAAAGGTAAACTCGAGTCTCCAAACCAACTCCCCTAGCCCCTAGCCCCTAGTTACCTAGCACCTTTAACCTTTAACCTTTATATTTTGCTTACAAAAAAAGCGCCATTAGGCGCTTTTTTCGGTTTGCTTAATTAAGCATTACTCTGTGGCGGCTTGCGCTTTAGGTAAGTTTAATTCTGCATTTGCTTTTAAAGCTTCAATGAATACCATGTAGTTTTTGTTAACTTGGGCCATAGTAATATTTTGCTTAAGCTGAGCGTCAATCTCGCCTTCAACAGTAGCGTTAGTCACTGTTTTAAGTGCTACGATTGCCGCATCACCGTTGTTTAGATCAACTTTTTCAACTACTGGCGTGTCAGTTGGGTGTGCCATTTTAAAGGCATGTTGAACGATTGCAGGCGAAACAGTGTAAGCTTGACGAGTTAGTGCCGCTTCTTGACGAAGTTCTAAGCTTTGCTCAGTTACTAGGTCATTTAAGCTCTTGCCAGCTTCAATTTCAGCATATAGTGTTGTTGCTTTTTCTTTCGCAAGCTCTGATGCTTTTTCACTAACTAAACGTGCTTTAATTTGCTCTGATACATCAGCAAGTGCTTTTGTTGCAGCTGGTACATGCTCTTTAACACGCACTAACACAACATGCTCATCGCCCACTTCGATAACTTCAGAGTTCATTTTATCTTCAAGCACATCTGGTGAGAAAATTGCAGCTAATACCGCTGGTGTATTAAGCGGCGCAGGTAGAGAATTACGGTCAACTAATGCTGTTGTTTGTACTTCAACACCGGCAACTTCTGCAGCATCAACTAAGGTATCTGAAATTTCAAATGCAATAGCGCCCATTTCTGTTTGCTTTTCATAGAATGCATTTACTTTTTCAGTACGCTCAAGCTCAGCACGTAAATCAGCTTTAACAGTGTCATACGCTTTTACTTGTTGGCTCTGAATATCAGTTAACTGAATAATATGGTAACCAAACTCAGATTGTACAACGTCTGAAAAATCCCCTTTATTTGCTAATGCGAATGCCGCATCTTCAAAAGCAGGATCCATCATGTCACGTTCGATCCAATCTAAGTCACCACCCATTTCAGCACTAACGGTATCATCAGATGATGATTCTGCTAATGCCGCAAAATCACCGCCTTGTTGTAATTGTGCTAACAAGTCTTCTGCTTTGGCTTTTGCTGCATCATCATCTTCACTGTTATCAATTAAGATATGCGATACACGGCGTTTTTCAGGTTCGACGTATTGTGCTTTGTTTTGATCATAATATGCTTTAACGTCTGCTTCGCTAACATGAGTTTCAAGTGTTAAGTTAGCTGCATTTAAATCAATGTAGTTTACTGATACTTGCTCTGGCGCTAAAAACTGCGACATATTTAGATCATAGTAATCGGCAATTTCTTGCTCTGTTACTGTCACGTTTTGCTGTAAAGACTCTTTGCTGATCACGACATAGTCAATATTGCGCGTTTGCTGTTGTAGCGCAACGGCATTAGTCAGTTCGCTATTTAGAGCAAAATCGGTACCTGCAACCGCTGAAATTAGCTGGCTACGAGTCATTTCTTCACGTAAATATTCACGAAATGCGTCAGGTTGAAAGTTCATTTGACGGATAACTTGTAAGTAACGATCGTTGTTAAATTGCCCACCAATTTGGAAGTATGGCAATTCTAAAATCGCTTTACGAACACTGTCGTCACTAACACGTAAGCCAAGTTCGGCCGCTAGTTGAGTTTGCAATTCTTGTTGTACTAGACGGTCAACGACGCCTTGACGAATTTGTGCCATGTAATTTGGATCAGCAGCAATTTGTGCAAAGTATTCGCCAAATTGTTGCTCTAAACGTGCACGTTCATTTTGGAACGCACGGCTAAACTCGGTTTGGCTAATTTTAACTCCATTTACTTCAGCTACGGGCTGCTCTGTGGTTTGACCTAAGTAACCACCGATCCCTGCTAAGGCAAAAGATAAAATCACCGCGCCTAAAATAATTTTAGCTACCGGTCCTTGTGAACCTTCTCTGATTTTCTCAAGCATTTATTTATCTCTATTCTATTCGAGGCAGAAATCGCCTTGCTTATGTAAAAAAAGCGTATCTTACCAGATACGCTTTTTTACTTGAAGCAATTGGCGAGAAAGAACGTTAATTAAGCTGTAAAAGCGATTAACTTCTTACACTACCAAACTAACTCACTAAAGAGCAGTGATTAGCTGTTACATGCATCTTTAAGCGCTTTACCTGCTTTAAAAGCTGGGATAGTCGCTGCAGCGATTTGAATTGTTTCGCCTGTTTGTGGGTTACGGCCTGAACGTGCAGCACGTTCACGTACTGAGAAAGTACCGAAACCAACTAATGCTACTGAGTCGCCATCTTTAAGAGCGCCAGAAACAGCCTCGATGAATGAATCAAGTGCACGACCCGCAGCCGCTTTAGAAATGTCAGCATCAGCTGCGATTTGATCGATTAATTGAGATTTATTCACAATATCATCCTCTTTCATTGTTATTATCAAGAGCGATTGTTTTTTAAACTAACATCACTATTTTGAAAATTTTAGAGCAAACTTTTTCATGCTCATACGATTGTAATTTTTCTTCAGCCTAGGCCACATAAGGCCTCGGCTTGAAAACCAGTGCTTAACTTATCATACCATCTAGATTTGAAAAGCCCTTTAAAGCACTTTTTTTCGCTTTTTTACTGGTTTTTTGATGTTTCGACTGAAAAACTCTCAACTGGGTGTACTAAAGCCAGTTTTAAAACCTCATCAATCCACGTAACTGGGTGAATATCAAGTCCTGCCAATACATTGTCAGGGATCTCTTTTAAGTCACGTTCGTTAATTTTTGGAATAATGACCGTTTTAATTCCACCACGATGAGCGGCTAATAGTTTCTCTTTTAAGCCACCAATTGGTAATACTTCACCACGTAAGGTGATTTCACCCGTCATCGCCACATCAGCACGTACCGGGTTACCTGTAAGACTTGATACCAAACCTGTTACCATCGCGGCGCCAGCACTTGGTCCATCTTTTGGAGTTGCCCCCTCAGGTACGTGAACATGAATATCACGTTTTTCGTAAAAATCACTGTTGATACGAAATGCATCAGCGCGATTACGTACAACTGTCATAGCTGCTTGAATCGACTCTTGCATTACATCGCCTAGTGACCCGGTGTAGCTTAGTTTACCTTTGCCTGGTACTGCGGCACATTCGATGGTCAGCAAATCACCGCCCACTTCAGTCCACGCTAAACCTGTAACTTGGCCAATGCGATCGCCGTCTTCAGCTTTACCATAATCATAGCGCTGCACACCTAAGAAATCTTCAAGGTTGTCAGCATTAATAGTGACTGTTTTAGTGCCTTTTTCAAGCAAGATATTCTTCACCGCTTTACGGCATAACTTAGATATTTCGCGTTCTAAGTTACGTACGCCCGCTTCACGGGTGTAATAACGAATAATGCCGATGATTGCACTGTCTTCGATGATTAATTCACCATCTTTTAAGCCATTGCGTTTAACTTGTTTAACAATTAAATGCTCTTTGGCAATATTCAGCTTTTCATCTTCGGTATAACCCGATAACCGGATCACTTCCATCCGATCCAATAACGGACCAGGAATGTTAAAGCTGTTTGATGTAGCAACAAACATTACGTCAGATAAGTCATAATCGACTTCTAAGTAATGATCCGCAAAATGGCTATTTTGCTCAGGATCAAGTACTTCAAGCAGTGCCGATGCAGGATCGCCACGCATATCTGATGACATTTTATCGATTTCATCTAACAAGAATAATGGATTTTTAACGCCCACTTTACTCATGTTTTGAATCAACTTACCTGGCATTGAACCTATGTAAGTACGACGGTGGCCACGAATTTCTGCTTCATCACGAACACCACCTAGTGCCATACGAATATACTTACGCCCTGTAGAACGAGCAATCGATTGACCTAATGACGTTTTACCAACACCCGGTGGACCCACAAGGCACAAAATAGGGCCTTTGAGTTTATTGGTACGCTGTTGCACAGCGAGATATTCAATGATGCGTTCTTTGACTTTATCAAGACCGTGATGGTCGCTGTCTAAAATCTTTTGTGCGCCCGCTAAGTCTTTTTTCACTTTCGAACGTTTTTTCCACGGCACATTAATTAATGTGTCTATGTATGAACGTACAACCGTGGCTTCTGCCGACATAGGCGACATCATTTTAAGCTTAGCAAGTTCAGAGTTCGCTTTTTCTTGTGCGTCATTGCTCATACCTGATTCTTCAATGCGCTTTTTCAGTGCTTCGAATTCATCTGGTACGTCGTCAAGCTCGCCTAATTCTTTTTGAATGGCTTTCATTTGCTCATTGAGGTAATACTCACGTTGCGACTTTTCCATCTGCTTTTTAACGCGGGTACGAATTTTTTTCTCAACTTGCAGTAAATCAATTTCACCTTCCATCAACGCCATTAAATATTCAAGACGTTCTGTAACATTGGTGATTTCGAGTACTTTTTGCTTTTCAGGCACTTTCAGCGGCATGTGCGCTGCCATAGTATCGGCAAGGCGCGGCGCTTCATCAATGCCACTGACCGAGGTTAACACCTCTGGTGGTATTTTTTTATTTAGCTTTACATAGCCTTCAAACTGACTGATGGCACTGCGAATAAATACATCTTGCTCTTGCTCATCGATTTCTTCTGAACCAATAAACTGCGCATTAGCAACAAAAAAGTCTTCATTATCAATAAAGCTTTCTAGTTTTGCTCGCTGTGTGCCTTCAACCAGTACTTTGACTGTGCCATCAGGAAGTTTAAGCAATTGTAATACCGTGGCTATGGTACCAACACGGTAAATATCATCTTGCTCAGGCTCATCTACGGTCGCGTCTTTTTGCGCAACAAGGAAAATTTGTTTGTCTTTATCCATTGCCGCTTCAAGGCATTTTATTGATTTTTCACGGCCTACAAAAAGCGGGATCACCATGTGCGGATATACCACGACATCGCGCAGTGCTAGCACCGGGATTTCGACTCGATCTGTTCTCTCAAGCGTCATTATTTTTCTCTTCGCTCTTCATTTATTTTAAAGATTACTCAAGTATATGGGGATAACCTAAGTAAAGTTCAACAATTTAACGCAACTGGATTAAATAAATTATAAAAAAAGGAGCACTAGGCTCCTTTTTATTATCAAAATGAGTAAATTTTACTCAGACGCTGCTTTATCTTGGCTAGCGCTTTGATAAATCAAAATAGGATCTGATTCACCTTTGATCACGGTTTCGTCAATCACGACTTTGCTGACGTTTTCCATTGAAGGAAGTTCGTACATAGTATCAAGTAACACCGCTTCAACGATTGAACGAAGACCACGGGCACCTGTTTTACGCTCCATCGCTTTATGAGCGATAGCACGCAGTGCGTCATCACGGAATTCAAGTTCAACGTCTTCCATACCAAATAATGCGCCGTACTGTTTCGTTAAGGCGTTTTTAGGCTCATTTAATATTTGCACTAAAGCCGACTCATCGAGTTCAGTTAACGTTGCCACAACAGGTAAACGACCGATGAATTCTGGGATCAAACCATATTTCACTAAATCTTCTGGCTCAACATCTTTAAATGTTTCACTTAAAGAACGGCTCGCCGCAGATTCTTTTACGTTAACCCCAAAACCGATACCGGTATTTTTATGGCTACGCTGCTCGATCACTTTATCAAGACCAGAGAATGCGCCACCACAGATGAATAAGATTTTAGAGGTGTCTACCTGTAAAAACTCTTGCTGTGGGTGTTTACGGCCGCCTTGTGGTGGCACAGATGCCACAGTACCTTCAATTAGTTTAAGCAGTGCTTGTTGCACGCCCTCACCAGATACATCACGAGTGATCGACGGATTATCAGATTTACGTGAAATCTTGTCAATCTCATCAATATAAACAATACCACGTTGCGCTTTTTCTACATCGTAATCACATTTTTGTAGCAACTTTTGAATGATGTTTTCAACATCTTCGCCCACATAACCAGCTTCAGTTAGTGTGGTTGCATCGGCCATTGTAAACGGCACATCTAATAAACGCGCTAACGTTTCAGCTAATAATGTTTTACCACTGCCGGTTGGGCCAATAAGTAAGATATTACTTTTGCCTAACTCAATATCCGTTTTACCGGTTTGATTACGCAAACGTTTGTAGTGATTGTAAACCGCTACTGACAGTACTTTTTTGGCGTGATCTTGACCAATAACATAATCATCTAAATGATTACGAATTTCTTTTGGTGCAGGCAGTTTATCAGAGGTATTGTGCTTTGGCGCAATGTCTTTGATCTCTTCCCTGATAATGTCGTTGCATAGCTCAACACATTCATCACAAATGTATACTGAAGGGCCAGCAATTAACTTACGAACTTCATGCTGGCTTTTGCCACAAAAAGAGCAGTATAACAATTTATTACTTTTGTCGCCGTCTGTAGGAGTGTCAGACATTCAGCTACCTCATCTTATACGTTGGCTGCCAAACTACTTAGCAGCTATTTTAATACGCTTAACTATACCAAAAAATATTGGTTTTCACAGTGTAAACAGCTCAAGCTAGTACTGTTAGTTACCAGCTTGTATTTGTTACTTGCTGTCGCGACTAGTAAATACCGCATCAACTAAACCATAATCAACAGCTTGGCTGGCGCTCATGAAGTTATCACGGTCTGTATCTTTTGAAATCACATCTAATGGTTGGCCGGTATGCTCTGCCATTAAACGGTTTAATTTATCTTTAATAGACAAAATTTCTTTGGCGTGTATTTCAAAATCAGATGCTTGACCTTGGAAACCGCCTAATGGTTGGTGGATCATCACGCGTGAATTAGGTAAACAATAACGTTTGCCTTTTGCACCAGCAGTCAATAAAAATGCTCCCATGCTCGCCGCTTGGCCAACACAAATAGTACTTACATCTGGTTTAATGAAATTCATAGTGTCATAAATCGCCATACCCGCAGTCACTGAACCGCCTGGCGAATTAATATATAAAAAGATATCTTTTTCTGGGTTTTCTGATTCTAAAAATAGCATTTGCGCTAAGATCAGATTAGCCATGTTGTCTTCAACTTGACCTGTTAAAAAAATGATTCGCTCTTTTAATAGTCTCGAATAAATATCATACGAGCGCTCGCCTTTCGCTGTTTGTTCAACAACCATAGGTACTAATGCATTGAGTGGATCTGTAATACCAGTGTTCATATTTATCTAATTCCTTATGCGCTTATACTTATCCTTATTATAAGGAAGCATAGTTATTTTTTGGCGAAATTGAAGGCCACAAACTAAAATGGCTCGGGCACACTGCATAATACAGAGTAACACGAGCCATTTAATCGTTAGCGAGGGCTTAAGTCAATGACTTATTAAGCACCTTGCTGTGGATTCATGATGTCATCAAATGCTTTTTCAACGTCAGTCACATTTGCTTTAGCTAAAATAGCTTCAACAGCTTGCTCTTCCATTGCTACATTACGCATTTGTTGCATAAGTTGATCATTTGCTTTGTAGTATTCTACAACTTCAGTTGGATCTTCGTATGCAGAAGCCACTGTTGCAATTAATGCTTCAACTTTTGAATCATCAACTTTGATCTCGTTCGCTTTAATTACTTCACCTAATAATAGGCCAGTCTTAACGCGTGTTACTGCTTGTTCATGGAACAACTCTGCTGGAAGCTCAGGCATGTTTTTAGCGTCGCCACCAAAACGTTGTGCAGCTTGTTGACGTAGTGCATCAATTTCTTGATCTACTAGCGCTTTAGGCACGTCGATTTCGTTGTTAGCTAAAAGACCTTTAATTGCTTGGTCTTTCACGTTAGCTTTAACCGCTTGGTCAAGTTCACGTGTCATGTTCTTTTTAACTTCTTCTTTAAGAGCGTCAACACCGCCTTCAGTTACACCAAACTTAGTTGCGAATTCTTCGCTAAGTTCAGGTAGCTCTTGCGCTTCAACTTTCTTCACTGTGATAGTGAATTGAGCTGCTTTGCCTTTAAGATTTTCAGCATGGTAATCTTCAGGGAAAGTTACGTCAGAAACAACTTCTTCGCCTGCTTTTTTACCTACGATGTTATCTTCAAAACCTGGGATCATACGACCTTGACCAAGTTCTAATGGGAAGTCTTCAGCTTTTCCGCCTTCGAATACTTCACCGTCGATAGTACCTACGAAATCAACCGTTACACGGTCTTTTTCGCCAGCAGCTACATCAACTTCAGCCCATGATGCATGTTGCTTACGAAGTGTTTCTAGCATGTTTGCTAAATCTTCGTCAGTTACAGTTACAGCTGGTTTTTCTACAGTGATTTTATCTAAACCTTGAACTTCAACTTCAGGGTAAACTTCAAATGTTGCAGAAAATTCTAAATCTTTACCTGCTTCAAGTGCTTTAGGAGCAAATGTTGGTGCGCCAGCAGGGTTAATTTTTTCAGCTACGATAGCTTCATAAAAATTACGTTGCATTACTTCGCCAGCAACTTCCTGACGAACTGCGCCACCGTAACGTTTGTTGATTACAGACGTTGGTACTTTACCAGGACGGAAACCATCAATACGCTGGGTTTTAGACAGTTGTTGTAAGCGTTTTTTTACTTCGGTCTCAACGTTCTCTGCAGGAACGGTGATGGTCAGACGGCGCTCAAGGCCTTGAGTCGTCTCAACAGAAACTTGCATGATATACCTCAATCTTCAATTTTGGCGACTGTTCGCCTTCCTTACAAACACGGTAATCACTATGCGTTTTGGCACGTTTAAAGTCATTAAAGCGACTTATCAACCCCATCTTCACTATAAGATACCAATGCTGCTCTGCCCTTCGGGCACTATGTTAAACAATAGACGCGGCATTATAACCTAATATTTATGATAGTCGAGTCTAGGGGGCAATTATTTGGTCAGATAGCGGATTAAGCAAGCATAGCGGATAAAAAGTAGGCGTTTAAGTTAGCAAGTTAGCAAGTTAGCAAGTTAGCAAGTTAG
>NZ_JACJEY010000189.1:0-437 GCF_014164295.1 Pseudoalteromonas sp. SG43-7 | reverse complement strand
TGCCTAGAAACCGAGCAAAACAATGTACAGTTTGTGATAAAGAACAATCAATTTATTGATGTTAAAAATGAACTCAAACAACAAACTAACAACGGCAATATCAATTACCAAAGTGCCGGCAACAACGCGTTCACAGGTAAAAAAATCGATGTAAAAGCTGACCAAGAGCTGTCATTAATTTCGGGGCGTGCGGTTAAAATAAACGCGCAAAGTGATATTTTACTAAAGACTAATAACAGTGATTTAAAGCTCAACGTACCAAATGGTTCAACGTTTTTACAAACTAGTAAGTCAATTAACATCACAGGCTCTGGGCAAGGCGATTTAATCATTCATAACGCCGGCGGCGAAATTAAACTCGATAGCCAAGGCAACGCCACCATCATCGCTACCAATATACTCACCCTCGACAGCAACATTGTCACCTTTGATGGGCC
>NZ_JACJEY010000188.1:0-461 GCF_014164295.1 Pseudoalteromonas sp. SG43-7 | reverse complement strand
GATTCTCCTATCATTTCATGCCAGTTTTCCTGTGGTAGCTGGCTTATAATTATGTGTGATTTATACCCATACCGCGCATCGATTAATTCGAGTAAGTCACCTCGTTGCTGTGCACTCAGTGGTTCAAGCCCCCAGTCGTCTAAGATCAGTAGATCATACTTTATTAACTTCGCCAGTAATTTCCGGTAACTACCATCTGCTTGTGCTAGAAACAGGCTTTCGAGTAGTTCTTTTAATCGAATATAGTAAACACTTTTTCCTTGTAGGCAGTGCTCATGTCCTAAGGCACACGCAAGGTATGTTTTTCCACAGCCTGTTGCCCCAGTGATTAAGATATTTTGATGTAAGTTTAGCCAGCTATTTTGGCTTAAGTTACGTATCTGTGCTTTTTCTATATTACGTGTCGGCGAGTAAATCAGTTGATTTAACTGAGCCGGTAAGCGGAATTTAGCGTGTCGCAC
>NZ_JACJEY010000187.1:0-463 GCF_014164295.1 Pseudoalteromonas sp. SG43-7 | reverse complement strand
ATCAACTCTTCGCTCAGGCTATCTTGTGATTGGTGACGTTCGATAATACGTTTACTCGCGCGTTCTAGTTTTGCTTTTTTACGCCCTAGCTCATCGAATGTGCCGCTCCATTCTTTACTCGCATTCGATTTCAATTTGCATCCATCAATGGCAAACATGTTACGACCTATCAAGCCTTCTTCGTCGCATATCATCAGTACTTGCGTAAACAGCGGTTCAATCTGTTCGTGCATTTTGGCCACGAATCCCGCTACAGATGTGTAATGAGGTTGAATATCACCCGACACACTCATGAACAAAATATTCGTCTCACACGCCTTAGCAATACGGCGGCTGCTGATCAAACCATGTGCATAGCCGAGCAAAATAATCTTTAACATCACTGACGGCGGATACGCCGCCGCGCCTGTTTTGTCGTTGTTATACCACGCGTCAAAGCCCGACAAATCGAGTTTATTTTCGA
>NZ_JACJEY010000186.1:0-488 GCF_014164295.1 Pseudoalteromonas sp. SG43-7 | reverse complement strand
TGCGACGGCGAGATTATTTGGAAGGACTAGCCTATTTCGTACAGGTAGTAGTGCAAATCGATTGGAAAAATATGGATGTGAGTGATGTAATTGAAACTTAATAATTATTTTTGGGGATCCCTTAGACATTAACCCATCCACAATCACTAGCCTGAAGGCACTCATTTAATGCATTTGAAAAAAACTCCATTTGTTTTTTTATTGATTCAATTTCAGATTGAAGCGTTCCCTCTTCAAAATAAACTTCTACCTCTGAATCAGGGCCATAACAATACGTATCACAAAGATTATCCCCCAGTAAGTTATAACAACTGGATACAGTATTATGATTCTTAACTAATATTAGTTCTGCAGCAGTAGTTATGATCTGCTCCAGCCAGACTGGACACTTCATTAAGCGACATTTTTATTTTCAAAGTTAACTGGACTTAGATACCCGAGAGCACTGTGCCTTCTTGTCCGATTATAATCAACCTCGATGTATTCAA
>NZ_JACJEY010000185.1:0-503 GCF_014164295.1 Pseudoalteromonas sp. SG43-7 | reverse complement strand
TAACTGAGCCGGTAAGCGGAATTTAGCGTGTCGCACTAGCCGGTCGATTTTTCTTTGCTCACGCGTATCAATTTCATGAGTGAGCAATAAACTGACGCGCTCTATAAAGCTTTGCTCTTGATATAAATTTGGCTGTTCAAGCTGCTGCTTGAGTGCTTGCTTTATACCCGATAACTTGAGTAGTTGAAGTTACTGGTTAATGGTGTCTATCATGATTCATTTCCTTAATGGTAATACTGTGTGCCGCGTATGTTGCTATGTGTAATTGGCTTTTCTGGCTCTGTTTGCTGTGTGGGTAACGGTTGTTGATCCAACCCTTTCTTCAGCATCTGCTTTATTGATTTAAGTGTGGTCGTATTCATTATGATCGCGCGATAACACGCTTGCTCAAGCCGCTCTTTTGAATAGATTTTAGCTAAACTTAACACCCCTAAACAGGCGCGATAAGCGTGCTCGGGGTGACGCCGTCCACTGAGCTGTAACTCAACAACTTGGTGGGTATA
>NZ_JACJEY010000184.1:0-508 GCF_014164295.1 Pseudoalteromonas sp. SG43-7 | reverse complement strand
TTCATAACCCGATAAAACGAACTCTCGGATGCTATCCATACCCCTTTATCAAGCAACTTGGGCACTATTTTGCTCGGCGGTAAATGCCCATACTCAGCTGAATTGACTGTTTTGATAATACGCTGTCGCTCTAACTCAGTGAGTTGATTGGGCGGCCGCTTTGCCGTACAAGTTCGCTTGTCTACCATCTTATCTTCGGCCATCCAGCGCTGAACCGTTCTTGCCGTTAGCCCAAGTAATTCGCACACTGGCTTCTGCCTTGCCCCTGAATCCTGCGCTTCTGTAATGAGCTTTATCAATTCATGTCGCTCAGTCGACGTCGTTAATCGTCCTCGTTGAAACCCCAAATGGCATCCGCTTTTTTTTTGAGAACAAGTAATGCCGCTGTTTCAGCTAAGGCTTTATCTTTACGATTAAGCTCTTTTTGCAGCTGTTTTATTTCTTGCTTTAACTGTTTACTGTCTGATTTAGCTAGTTTCGTTGTAGGTCCTTGGGCAAAGTCGTGCTT
>NZ_JACJEY010000183.1:0-526 GCF_014164295.1 Pseudoalteromonas sp. SG43-7 | reverse complement strand
TGAAAGGTGAAAGGTGAAAGGTGAAAGGTGAATTAGAAAACTCAACCGAGTACTTGGCAAACTTTACTTGTGCTAATTTTCTCTAAAAAAAAAGCCCCGCATTTTCATGCAGGGCTTTAATATAAATGGTGCACTGAGGCGGCAAAAAATTGTCTGGAACAATTTTTAACGTCCGAAGGATGGCCCGTAGGGCAAAATACAGGGAAGCATTTTGTAATCGAACGTAGTTCGAGGCCGCTTATGTTTTAACTTAAATAAAAACAAAAAAGCCCCGCATTTTCATGCAGGGCTTTAGTATAAATGGTGCCTCGACGCGGAATCGAACCACGGACACGAGGATTTTCAATCCTCTGCTCTACCGACTGAGCTATCGAGGCACTTAAACAGTGCTAATTAAATGTTTTAAAACATTTAATTTAAATAAATGGTGCCGACTAACCGAGTCGAACGGTTGACCTACTGATTACAAGTCAGTTGCTCTACCAGCTGAGCTAAGTCGGCACACTAAACTGTGTGCTAAGGCACG
>NZ_JACJEY010000182.1:0-531 GCF_014164295.1 Pseudoalteromonas sp. SG43-7 | reverse complement strand
ACAATAGCGTTTTGGACCCACCTGACCCCATGCCGAACTCAGTAGTGAAACAAAACAGCGCCGATGATAGTGTAGCATTTGCTATGTGAAAGTAGGACATTGCCAGGCTCCAAATTGAGAAAGCCGCTTCAGAAATGAAGCGGCTTTTTTACGTCTGCAGGAAAGCTATTGGCTTCGAGCCTTCAGCGTTAACCTTTGACATGCGTGTACTGCCACTTTTTAATCTTAAAAAACTCGCGCTCCCCATAAGAAAATATAAACTCGTAAACCTAACTATTGACTGCCTTTATAGTTATACCAATCTGCCAAATTATGTGATCTAATTAGCACACTGATACTTATCTACTTTTACTAAATTGAACTTAGAAAAATCCAAGCAACTTTTAGCTTTATCACGTAAAGAGCCTAATACCAATCTGCCAAATTATGTGATCTAATTAGCACACTGATACTTATCTACTTTTACTAAATTGAACTTAGAAAAATCCAAGCAACTTTTAGCTTTATCACGTAAAGAGCCTAATGCGAGAA
>NZ_JACJEY010000181.1:0-546 GCF_014164295.1 Pseudoalteromonas sp. SG43-7 | reverse complement strand
TAACGTTTTAAATAATGACTCCGAATAGGGATTATCATTACTCACTGACGGGCGACTAAACGACGGTACAATGCCTAATTCTTGCAAGGTAGCCAATAATGTAGCGCCTTTCATTGGGCTGCCATTATCCGAATGTAACGTGACTTGCTCTGGCTTTATTTGCTCTCGACTGCAAATATCCGTCATCAAATCAGCCGCTAGCGCACTTAACTGTGTATCGTGAACCTGCCATCCCACAATTTTTCGACTAAAAATATCCATCACTAAATACAAGTATAAAAATTCGCCCTTAACCGTTGTTGGCAAATATGTAATATCCCATGTGTAAATTTCGTTCACACTGGTTGCTGTGAGTGCTTTTGGTTTTTTTACCTGCCTGTTTGGCTTCACTTTTTCTCTATGCGTTAATAGGTGGTGACGTTTCATAACCCGATAAAACGAACTCTCGGATGCTATCCATACCCCTTTATCAAGCAACTTGGGCACTATTTTGCTCGGCGGTAAATGCCCATACTCAGCTGAATTGACTGTTTTGATAATACGCTG
>NZ_JACJEY010000180.1:0-566 GCF_014164295.1 Pseudoalteromonas sp. SG43-7 | reverse complement strand
ACTTGTAGGCGAGTGGCTTGCCACCGCGAACAGGCCTAAAGCCATTTCCTACGTTTTTACATTTTACCTTAGGCGAGAAGATAAAGATGTTAATAAACACGCGTCAGCAAGCTTAACGCCTACGGGTGTTAAAGTTTACCTTAATGTTTAATTAATTACTTGTAGGCGAGTTGCTTGCCACCGCGAACAGGTCAAAGGTGCTAGGAAGACAAAGGTATTAGGTGCTAGGGAAGTGACTAGGACCTAGAGCCTAAAACCTAGCTACTATGTTTTAAAGCGTAGGCGTGGCTTAATGCCGCGCGGTTTATAAAATTCATGGCTAAAGCCATTTCCTACGTTTTTACATTTTACCTTAGGCGAGAAGATAAAGATGTTAATAAACACGCGTCAGCAAGCTTAACGCCTACGGGTGTTAAATTTTACTCTGGTGTTTAATTAATTACTTGTAGGCGAGTGGCTTGCCACCGCGAACAGGCCTAAAGCCATTTCCTACGTTTTTACATTTTACCTTAGGCGAGAAGATAAAGATGTTAATAAACACGCGTCAGCAAGCTTAACGCCTACGG